>CAZGSG010000567.1:0-2766 GCA_964528095.1 uncultured Terrimonas sp. | reverse complement strand
ACAAAGGAGGGATGAAAACAAGAAAATGCCATTGACTGGGGATTATGGGAAAGTGGTAGAAGAAAACAAATAACCGTCAATACCCGTTGGCCGGGCAATTGACGGTATTAAAACTGGTTCTGATTTATCAACTACACATGATCTTTCGCACATAAAAAACGCATCAGAGTGATAAGTCTGTTATCGATACAAAGGAAATGGATAAACGAAAAAATTATGCGTCAAAAAAGAAAAAAAAGGAGGCAAAAAAGAAAATATTGTATCGCCATTTGCAGGCATATCGATAACAAACAAAATCGTGTTATAAATTCTTGAAATCCAGAAATTTAAATGGTATCTTTCAGATGATCATTAAATCATTCTATAAGAAATTCACAGTTCACTGATATGCCAATAAATTTCTCTGCCATTGCTAACAAAGCCCTTGAATATGCTGGTCCAATTGCAAATTTCGTCAGAGGCAAAATGGAAAACAATCTTACTCTTTATCGCTCTCTTCAGGAGTTTGGTTTAGGAACAAATTCCAACAGTGATCATGACATTTACATGAAATCATTGATCAGGTATGAAGATGCTGGAGCTCATCCGGATCTGATAAACGCTTTAAGTAAAACAAACCTGGAAGGTTACTTTATGGAAGCCTTCAAACAGACTTTACCATTGGCAGCACTTCGTGAGCACATTCTCGCCCAATTGGCAGCAATCGAAAAAATTGAGGAATTCAAAGAGAATATTGATCAGGAGATAAGTACATTAATTAGCATAATTATTCAAGAAGCCTTTAAATCATTACCACCTGGAATTCATCTTTTGCATCAGAGCATGGAAGAAAAGATGGAAAAAATATATAGTGCAATTCAGAATGGATATGGTGGGTATACAAATAGAATGATTCAAGATATACATGATCATATCATAGGAGGAAAAGGCAGTTCTATTATCAAAAGTCTTCCGTTATCAACAGGAGAAGAAGCCGTGCTTACACAGTATGATTTCGATGAAAGGATTGATGACACCTTAGATCTATTAGGTAAAGGATCATACAAAGCTGCCATTATATCTCTTGAACAAATTAGAGATAAAAGGGCTGCATATTTAACGCCAATACAGTATTACAAGATTGATGTCAATATTGGATTAGCGGCGTTTGAGTTAAGAGATTATGCGAAAAGCGCAAACTATTTTACAAAACTCGTGAACTACTTACCATCATCTGCTGAGGCTCAGGGGTTGACAGCATTGGGTTTTGTATTAAATGGAAATTATTCAAAAGCAGATGAACATATTAAACTTGCGAAGAAAATAGAAAACAAAAATCCACCTGCTATTGTTGCTAGTTTATTACGCATGGAGTCAGCACCTTCTTTGGAGAAATATAAAGAGTGGAAAGTAGATACAGACTTAACAAATCCAATGATAGGAATGGCAGCTGCTGCTTTCCTGATCCAATATCTCCCTATCGCTATTGAAGAAGCATTGAATATTCTCAATAGCTTAAATCTTCAACAAGGATCGAAAGCATATTTTGAATGTTTGGAATTAAAAGCAGTAGGTACAATCTGGATGATAAATGAGTCATATAAAAGTAACGGAGGGTACATTGCAGATGATAAAAAACAAGAAATGAAAGAAGCCATTGAGTGGCTTACGATTGCCTGGGAGTTTTATAATATCAATGATTTGCGAAGAACTAAATGGCATGTCCTGGCTAATAGAGCTACAGCTTACAAAATGTTAGGAGATGATACTAATGCAGAAAGAGATCTTATAACTTCAATTTCGGTTGAACCCCACTACTTTCAATACCGGCATCTGTTGTCATTAAGAAAAGAACAAAAAAAGGATACCATAGACCTTATCAAAGAAGCTGAAAAAACAACTAAAACGGAGGAAGAGAAAGAAGAATTATTATACATGTACTTATCGGAATTGGAGGTACAGAATAAAAACAGTAAGATCTTAGAAATTTTAGAAGAAAAAAGGAAGAATGAGGGCTTCAAAAATTATCAGGCTGCAAATTTTTTTGAAGTTAGAGCTATGACTTCTCTCGGGCTCGGCAGCAAAGCATATCACATTGCGAAAGCAAATGAAAACGAGTTCCCTGATCAACCACTTGCGAGTTATGTTGCAGCGCATGCTGCACTTAGTATTAGGGAAGAAAATTTAGCAAGACAACATTTGAAGAATGCACTGATGCATACCAACAATAATGCAACTGATGGACTTAAACTAAACATTGCACTACTGGCTTTAGAGCTAAGAATGTATCGTGAAATAAATTTGTTTTATAATAAACCTCCTTATAATGAATTTTTTTCTGAGTTTAGTTTAGTGTTGATAAAATCGTTGATGGCGGAAGAGAATACAGAAGATGCGCTGGCAATCACTAATAAACTTATTAAACAAGATCCAACTGACTCTATTTTGTTAAGTGTAATTATGGATCAGCATGAACGTAATTTTGATTTTAAGTCTGCTTTGCAAATTGCTAATCAATTTCTAGATGATCCATACTATGTTGGAAAAAAAATAGCATACCTTTTTAATATTGATTTCCATAAGGCGATGAGAGAACTCACTGAATTGCTCAAAACTTCATCAGCAATCAATAAGTTTTCACTTAAAGATAAGTTTGTTATATTGATTGTAGCAGCGAAATCAGCTAGTATGGATACAATATCGTTCCTTCAGGAAGAGGCGCTTATTTTCAGAAATGGTCACATCGGCGCTATCGAAATTCATTACGGGTACCAGGAATTTATTTCT
>CAZGSG010000566.1:0-2771 GCA_964528095.1 uncultured Terrimonas sp. | reverse complement strand
TACGGCTCGTATCATTTCGATGGGCGTCGCTACTTCTTTATTTCCAGGAATTTCACGTGAACAGTTGGAGCTTTATGCTACCTAATCCCTCAAACGCCAATATTATGTGTGGATTAGATTGAATAAGCAAAAAAACAAGCGGATCATAAAATGTAAAATGATCCGCTTGTTTTATAATGCTATATTGTTATGGTCTTCTCATCTACCACCCCAGACCTCTTAGCAGGGTAAGTAACAGGGTTATGGCCTCAGCCCTTGGTATAGGCTGGTTAGGGCGTAGGGTTCCATCTGGATACCCGTGAATCGTTCCTTGGGCTACCTTGCCATTGGCCCAGGCTGGCACCTGGTTATAATCAGCATAAACACTCAGATCAGCAGGCGTTCCAAAACCGGGAACATCTTTCAATGCATTGGAAATAATAATCGCAGCTTCAATACGAGTGAGTTGGTCACCCGGCGCAAAGTAATTACCTTTACCGCTGACCAATCCAGCTTTCGTCATCGCCGCAACAAAAGGCCGCGACCACTCTGCAATCATATTGGCATCTGTATATTTTGCATTAAGGATTTGATCATTCTCAGAGGGAGACATAAAACTAATCGTTGGATAAAGGGTTGTATCACCAGGAGCAAGACCGAGGATGTGGGCTACAGCAGTCGTTAACTCAGCCCGGGTTATAATTCTACTCAATCCAGCCGGACGAACCAGACTGGAAGGATTGCTAGGGTTAGGATAACCTTCCAACAAACCTAATCCATTCATACGGTTCGCAATTTTTTCTGCCCAATGTCCACTTGTATCCGTAAAGCTAGGTTGAATGCAGCCCATTACCACAAACCAACCTGAATAGTGGCCGTCATTCAGAGCTTTAATACTGCCTGAATTGATGGGATAACTGGCTAGCGCTACCCATTTCTTATAGCTGACATTCCAATAGAAAACTTTAGGATGACGGTCCGAATTACCGTCCATTTTACTAGCATCATAAGTCATGGTAAATTCTTCACCAGGGGTCCCCAGGTTTTGGGGGGAACATAACGTAATATAACCAGGCTGACGATCGATCATTTTGCCTTCAGGAAGTTGTTCTGTTTGAGGTGCGCCAAATTCATCGACGATAAGAATCGCATCATCACTAAGCTGGTTGTTTACTTGGGTAAGACGTTTTACGGTAACTTCATCAGTAAGCAATAATACTTTCGGAGTATAGGTAGCTGTAACTGTGGCTGTTCCTTTCTTGGTTCCTTTATATTGCCCTTTACCAGTAACATCGGCAATATTAGCTGAAAGGGACCAGACGGAAAGATCAGTTACATTCTGATCAGGCGTTCCATCCGAATAGTGCAGAGTAGCGATATATTTTTGGGATTCCCCCACCATTATGGATGCTGTAGGCGGTGTTACCTCCAGCGTCATTTTTACCTCTTGGACTTTTTCCTTTACCAGGATTCGGGCTTCAGCAGTTAAATCCAGAGGAGGTATATATACCGTAGCAATCGGACTGGATTTCCTTACATAATGAGCATTAACGTTAGTCGCGCCAGGGCTTATACCAAGGTATTCACCTTTGGTCGCAGTCGTACTGGCAAAAGAATCCTCAATGTCCCATGTACATTGTTCGGTTACATTCATATCCGGAGCACCGGTAGGATAACGCAGATACGCTTGGTACTGCTGTGTTTCACCCACGAATATAGTAGGCGTGAGCGGTTCAATAACCAGCTCCGGGCCACCTCTTTGCGGCTGGTTAACGATAAGCTCGGCATCATTACTGGTCATCTTCATTTCATGATAATAAGCATGCACCGTTGTCGTACCTGCAGTAGTGCCCTGGTAAGCGCCGTCAGCAGTTACGGTCGCGATGCTGTCATCATTTATGTACCAGATACAGGAATTAGTCACATCAGTAACATTATTCCCACTATGATAAAATGCCTGGTACTGAGCTGTTTCACCTACGTTAATTGTCTGCGTAGCAGGAAGTACCTGCAAGTAAGTCTTAATAATCATAGCCTGCGCTGACCAAGTACCAGCGATTACAAAGAATAGCATCAGCGCTACCAAAGATAGGCTAATATGAAGCATTTTTTTCTTCAATACATACACCTCCATTATTTCTATATCACGACAAGTAACGGAAATTTTTTAAAGAATATTATTCAGGGAATCCACCTCCTCTTCACAAATATACTAAATAGAGGTAAATGATGGCAACTAAAATTATGCATAGTATTACCAAAAATATTGTATAATATTGACTTACTTAGGGTAAGGGATCAAAAAAACGGCAAATTCCCCATTTACCGCTGACGCTGACGCTGAAACGATGATACAAGCCGGATTTGCTTGATCTGCTGAGGCACTTAGCAGGTTGCGAATATTTAAATGCTGACATGAAAACAAGCGGATCATAATGATTCCGCTTGTTCTGTTAGTATAATTAGTTAGTGCTATACTATTATTTCATTGTAGATTTGCCTGATTCGTAGGACTGAATCATGCTCTTAACCATTTGTCCACCGATACTTCCAGCCTGAGCAGAAGTCAGATCACCGTTGTAACCCTGCTTCAAGTTAACCCCTACCTGTTGAGCAGCTTCGTACTTGAAAGTATCCATAGCAGCTTTTGCCTGGGGAACTAAAAGTTTACCTCTTGCCATTTCATTTTCACCTCCTTTTCTCTGGTGTAGTCTTATTGTTTCCTGTGTCCTCAGTAATATGCTAGAAGTATTTTCAAGACTTTTTATTTTTTGTTTTGGGACTTATACCCA
>CAZGSG010000565.1:0-2783 GCA_964528095.1 uncultured Terrimonas sp. | reverse complement strand
TCAAATAAGTGATCAAGAGTGATTGTATTTTGAATGAACCCCAGAGAATGTATATTCTCCTTCAAACTCCAGGTTGTTATAAGCACCGGAAATACACTCTTTCGGGTCTGTGTTTCCGCTCTGAAAGCAAAAATCTTTTTTTCAAATTCTGTTTTATACGCTTTGGTAAGTGTAAATGGATCCTGGGTAAACTTCACTTCACAAATGTTGATCACATGGTCTCTTCTGTCAATCAATAGATCTATTTGAACACTCCGTTCCTTATCTACCCAAGATGATTCCTCTGTATAAACCCCACTAATACCTAACGCCTTTTTTATTGCAGCTACATGTTGAAAGCAAATATTCTCAAACGCATAGCCACTCCAGGCACGCCATGCAGGACTATCGATCCTGCTCAACCATGCCCCTTCCCCTGCGAGCTTTTGATCTTTTACAAATTTCAGGTAAAACAAAGAATAAGGATCCGAAAGCCTATAAATACTATCTCTGATTTTTTTTCCAAACGGAACACTTTTACTGATAAATCCACTTTCCTCCAACTCGCGGAGAATGGTTGTGAGCGTACCACCATCATTAAAGCGGCTCAATTTCACTATATCTTCTCGCACGAGTCCTTTTGGTTTTCCAGCCAATACTTCTATGATCGTTATGTGTCTGTCGGCGTGATTGAAAAGTGAACGATAAAGATTATCATACTCCATTGCCAATAATCCATTTTTTGAAAAAGCCAGCCTGTCGATTTCTTGAAATGCACTTTTACCTTGCCTTATCTCATTCAAATAAAATGGCACTCCTCCCATTGTCATATATAATTGAAGAATCTGGTATCTGTCCAACTGAATTTTATTGGAACGAAAGAAATCTTCAGTTTCACGCAAAGTAAATGGCAGCAACCGGATCCGTTGTGTAACTCTATTATGGAGACCTCCCCTGTTGTTGATCAATTTATTCACCATCCAGGATGCTGCAGACCCACAAACCACTAAAAGGATATCCGGGCGATTAGATGCCCAGGCATTCCAGAAATGTTCAAGGGCAGTGAGGAAATTAGACCGTGGAGTGTCTATCCATGGGAGCTCATCAAAAAAGATTACCTTTTTGGATGAATTCAGTTTTTGCAGATAATTCCTGAGTAAGTTAAATGCAGCAAACCAATCTTTGGGACTGCCCGCCGAATCTAACTCAGCATCCAATTCCCGCAATACTGAAAAGAAATTGTCCAGTTGTTGTTGTGTTTTCGCCCGTGCGATGCCCGTCATTTGGAATACTATCTCTTTATTTAATACCTGCCGAATCAAAAAAGTTTTTCCCACTCTCCTTCTACCATATACTGCTAAGAATTCAGGTTTTGAACTTTTGAGTAGTTGACGAATCATTTTTTGCTCTTCTGTGCGGCCAACAATTTTCTCCATAATGAAACTATTTATCTAGCGGTAAGTTACATATTTTGAATAGTTAGCGCTACTTATAAATAGTAATAAATCCAGAAAGTTTGCCATTTTTGCGTGAGTAATCCATCAAAATCGGTTCATTAATCATTGGTTTTCAGTACACTTTGAACATTTTATTCAAAGTAGATTTTACTTTGAACCCTTTATCAAACCAGATCTTCAAAAGTAGTTTCCGTCTCGCGAACTGAATATCTTTGCGGACCACAATAACGGGGATTAGTTCGCAAATATCTTCAAAGCGCTGCCATTGAATCACACAATGTTGATGAAGAGGAATACCTCAGAGAAACAGCTGCTTATCCCTGGAGAATGTGTTTCAGCGAGACAATGGTTCATGCTGGCAAACATTTGGCCCTATAATACCTTTTCGAATTTTTACGCCAGACGGCATATTTTTTATGCAACAGAGGCAAATCCAGACATCCTCCCTCCATGCGCTGGATCAAAATCTATAAATAAACATGAAGTTCCTCCATTATTCATGCAATCTGAAAAACACAACCACTTATTAAGGTTTACATCCAAGCCCAAGATCAAAACCGATATTTCATGATCCCCATATTGTTGGTAATAAGTCCCATTTTATCCTTCTCAAAAAGGTAAGTAAAGCGTCTGGGCAATTAGGATATTTTTTTAAAAGATCGGCTATTTGATTATCGGTTGCACCAGAAGCATATGATAATTCCTGCTTATCTCCTTCTGATAACCTTTGCATCAAACCACTGATATAGGATTCGGTTAAATTGAAATTACTCATCAAATTTGATCAATTATTATTGGTGATACAATTAGCTTCAGGTTGTTGCCAAACATTGTCCCCTGCTGTGAATTTGATAGAAAAAATACTGGAATGATCCCAGGATTATGCATCCACTTTAATAATTATCGTTTAATTGTTTCGGTTAGTATGCTAATAAACTAGTAGTTCTTATAAGTAAAAACACGCTCCTTTATCAACGAACGATTCATGCGGATTAAAATTCTCTGAAACTTTCGAAATAATTGACTGATGAATTATTGTGTATTAAAATTTTAGATATTATTGCATATGCATCACCGTTAGTAAGATTGACTTGCAGAGCTAACCTCATTATTAGCTTGTAAGCTTTCTTGGAATATTGATTTTGGATACCCCTATCCCATCACTCATCTTTAGTTGCAGGTAAGCCGAGAAGGGCCTTCAACAGTCTTTATTATTTTCTTGATTACTTTATTAATAACAGCAATTAGCAATCATGACTAAATTGGCTTTGCTAAAAACAATTGCCTGGAATTTCGTAATAATGTCCGGTTCTTTCGCTCCCGTATACTCTCCAACCTTTTTAACTG
>CAZGSG010000564.1:0-2789 GCA_964528095.1 uncultured Terrimonas sp. | reverse complement strand
CTATCTGCGCAGGATTGAGATAGAGGACGAACTCCAATTCGGGGCTACTGTTTTTTATATCCACAAGAACCCAGTGCATCATGGATACTGCGAAAAAATGGAACAGTGGCCATGGTCGTCTTATAAAACAATGTTATCTTATTCTCCTACAAAGCTATTGAGGAATGAAGTGATGGATTTTTTTGGTGGTATGAGGGGGTTCCAGGAATACCACAATCAACCAATTTTCTTAAAAAACCCGAAGAGCTGAGATAATTTTTGGAAACGGGCTGCCGAGGGGAACCTAAGGTTCTGTTTACACCACAGTAGAATATCCGCTGAACCTATAAGGTTCCGTTTACGCCCGCAGTAGGACACCCGCTGAACCTTATAGGTTCCGTTTACGCCCACTGTAGAACACCCGCTGAACCTTATAGGTTCCGTTTACGCCCACAGTTGAACACCCGCTGAACCTTATAGGTGCCGTTTACGCCCACAGTTGAACACCCGCTGAACCTTATAGGTCCCGCTCAAGCCTTTCCAAAACCCCTCCCAAATAAATAGTATTTAATAGAATTTGCCATCCTCTTCGATAGACTATTCCATAATGATGCAATTAGAAGCAGGCCCGCCCCCCAGTACATCAACACAGGCATATTCCAGTACAGCCTGTTTAATACTATCAGCAAAGCTCCCGCGAGACTTAACAATAATAACTTATACCCGTGTTGGTTCCTGCTAAGATAAAGCGACACAAGATTTGCAAAAAACAAAACAATAAATACCGGCAATAACCAGGGCTGATACGAAATGGTGTTTATCCCCAGAAAACTGAACATACTCATATATGCCGCCCAGCAAAATGGGCATTTAGGGAAAAAAGCGATGATGACTGCCATTAAAAAAGACAGATGTGTTCCCAGTATTTTCTTCCACCTGACAACACGTTTTATTTTTACCGGCTTCATTAATAGCTTATAAATATCACTGGCAGAAGGTATTTTCTCCTCTACACCAGCCACATTATTCCATACAACGACATGATTGATGAGCAGACAGGGTTGCGGTGTCTTTTTAAGACGTATAGGTGTATTACTCCAACCTCTGTAGTATTCCACCCAACAGGGTGGCATGCCTATTTGCAGCAATGCCTTTTTCAATTCTTTCCTTAGAAGCGGCAGGTATGTATAGTCGGCATCACAGTATATCTCTATTATCATCGCTCACTTTTATTGTACATGCCTGATCCTGATTGACCGGCAGGCAAAATTGGGCTGTGTAGTAACTGTGTTGATAATGGCAGCACCATTACCGGTGAACCGCCGGTTAAAGGGATAGCCCAAAGGCCGCTTATCAGGATAGTCGCTATCCTTCACCCCACAAAAACTTAAAGACCCACAGTTTTGTTGCACTTTTGTTGAATCAATAGCTGCATCACTCATCATTACTACCAGTTTGTAGGAAGCTCCTGTACCAGACTTCTCTCCTTTTGGCAACAGCAGATGATAAGGCCATCCACATTTACATTGCTGCGCATCTGTTCTGATCGCAACCGGATCGAATACTATATTATGAGTGGAGGGATCCTGTACCGCCGGCTTCCGAACAACAGAAGACTCCGTATCGCTTCTAAAGATCACTGTCCTGGAATTGGGCAGCAGCTCATACAGGAATTTATCCAATTCGATCCACATGGTGCGGTCGTTCATATGTGATTCCGGCGCTATGAAAATCCGTACTGTTACTTGTTTTTCTTCATGAGACGTATTCTCAACACGTATAAAATAGCTAAACGGTTCATGATTCAGGTAGGAGTACTCATATTGTCTCGAAATGCCATCTATCCGGTACTTAACAATACCATCCTTCATCGCAGTAGTGAATGTGTCTATGGTATCGATACGCTGCTCTTGATTGTTTGCATCTGTGAAATCAAAACTACCCTTCCCAAAATCCTTATCCCAATTGGCTTTACCAAATGCTGCTTCTCCTGTTTCTTTTCCATTAAAACCAGGCTTACCAAAACCTGGTATATCTTTAGACATACAAAGTATAATATCCATTGAATCCGGAGCGCCATTATCATCGCTTCCTTTTCTTAATTGTACAGGTGGAGCGTCTTTAGAAAAATTGTAAGGATCCATTTTCTCCTGTAAACTGATGTAGTGGCTGTCAACCTCTTTATGCCACTCCCAAAAAACCGCATCTCTTACGGCAACCTGGGGGTCAAACATCACTCCGTTATTGAGACTACCAATATACACATGCCCGGAACCATGATAATTTGGATAAGGTACATTCCTGTCGCTTTGCGGATGAACGTTCTGCTCCAATGTTGACCCAAGCGAATTGATCGCACTGGTTTCTCGTATTAGCGGATCAGCAATAGACGGATCAAGATCATATTTTCCATTTGCAATATCGTTAACAAGCGCCTGCCTCGCAACTCTATGTTCTTCTACATCAGCCTTAGCTATTAATACGTCCACCGGCCGGCCGGTCATGAATTGTTCACTCAACCTTTCATCAGGGCCGTTCACATATCCTATTCTGATTGGTTTTCCAAGATCGCTGAAAGGTATTACCCGTTCTACATTTTCCCCTATACGTTCCGCATCATACCTGGCCAGCATTTGCTGATGCATATACAGGAACATTTCCCCCTGCCTATCATAAACCTTATTTTTCACATAAACCACATGCCAATGCGCATGATGTTCGTTGAGTAAAGGATCTTCACGAAACCAGTCAATACTTGTTTCGCCGGGAGAACCTACAGCCAGCTCCTGCCCAATTTTCACAGATGGCGC
>CAZGSG010000563.1:0-2804 GCA_964528095.1 uncultured Terrimonas sp. | reverse complement strand
TACGTTTTCCTTATTCACGATTAAAAAATGATGATGGCTCAGCGGCTATTGTTCCAATGGGGGTCAGGCAGACCTATAAAGATACTGCGGGTAAGAACGTGTTGTTGGATTGGAACTATAGGCCGTTGGATGAATCCAGTTTAAGTGACGACAAAACTAATATTGCCGCATATCGAATAGACCTTGGTGCAAAGTACAAAATCATAAAAGGGCTTCAGGGAACATTACTCTATCAATATAACAGGGAAACGATTGAGGAAAACAACTTCAGCAGCCTGGCAAGTTATTTTACTCGTAATCTGATCAATCAGTATACGCAAATCGATTCTAGCGGCGAAGTGATCAGGCCAATTCCATTAGGAGGTATCTTAGACTGGTCACACAATACATTGCATTCCCATAGTCTTCGTGTGCAGGCAGAGTATCATAAAGCACTGGGAGAACATGAGATCTCATTTGTTGCTGGGTCAGAAATTAGATCGGCTAAACAACAACAGAAGTTAAACCGCTATTACGGTTATAATGAAGAGAATCAATCTAGCAAGGCAGTGAATTATGAGGTTGATTACCCACTTTTTAATTACCAGGGGCAAAAGTTCAGGATTCCAAACCCTTATCTTATTCCAAGTCTCATAAAAACAGCAAATTTCTTTTCAGTGTATGGGAATGCTTTGTATTCTTATAAACGAACTTATAATTTCTCTCTGAGTGTAAGAAAGGATGAATCTAATTTGTTTGGTGTAAAAGCGAATCAAAAAGGAGTTCCGCTATGGGCAGCTGGTCTTAGCTGGATCATCAGCAATGAGAAGTTTTATAAATTGGATTGGCTTCCGGAGTTAAAATTGAGGGGTACAAATGGATACAGTGGAAATGTAGACAAGACTGTTTCAGCTTTTACTGCCGGGAAACTGGATGGAAAGAATGTTTATGGCAACGCAACTGCTTCTATTACAAATCCGCCTAACCCGTCGTTGAAATGGGAGAGGTCGCACATGGTTAATTTAGGTGTTGATTTTACAGTAAAAGGAGATAGGTTCAGTGGTAGCTTTGATTACTTTTTCAGAAAAGCAAAAGACCTGATTGGGTTAATGCCTATTGATCCTACTACCGGAGTGGAAATTTTTAAAGGCAATGGTAGTTCAATGAAGGGTAAAGGTTTTGATTTTGTATTAAATGCAAATATCCTGAGGGGGAAGTTCAAATGGATGAGTACAATGATGGCGAGCTACAGTGCAGATAAGGTAGATGCATATCAAGATCGAAGGGCAGCTATTGGATTTTACCTGAAAGGAGATGTTTTGAATCCATTGCCAAATACACCTCTATATTCTGTTTTTGCACTTAAGTGGATGGGATTGGATGGCAACAATGGAGATCCAATCGGGTATTTAGGAGGCCATCCAAGTAAAGAATACAGCAGGATTATCAACTCAACTGATTTTACTGATCTGATTTTTAAAGGCTCTGCAGTACCTGTTCATTTCGGAAGTTTGATCAATAATTTCAAGTATAAAGAGTTTGAACTCACTTTTGTGATCACCTACAAACTGAAATATTTTTTCCGTCGAAATTCCATGCAGTATTTTGATGTAGTTCAACAATTAGCTACCCCGCATCCCGACTACAACCGCAGGTGGAAAGAACCCGGAGATGAGTTGAATACCAGTGTTCCCTCCTTCGTGTATTATCCCGATTTCAACAGGGATGGTTTTTATGCGGCTTCAGAGGCTTTAGTTGAAAAGGGTGATCATATCAGATTCAAAGATGTTCGATTCAGTTATTTCATCAAGATGAAGAAAGCTGGAAAACAAAATAATGCACGAGCTGAGGTGTTCGCTTTCGTGAATAATATTGGATTGATTTGGAAAGCCAATAAATCTGGAATTGATCCCGACTTTATAAATTCATTCCCAGCTTCTCGGGTTTATTCGCTTGGCTTGAAAATGGATCTGTAATTGATTCACAGTATAAGTAATTTGAAAATTATGAAAAAGTTGAGGGTTATACAGTATTTTATTGCTGTACTTGTTTTAATAGGTTGCAATAAGAAAAGGGAGTTTCTTGATGAGAAGCCAGACTCTGATGTTTTTGTTCCTAAGACTATCAGTGACCTCCAATCTTTACTTGAAAATGATATCTATATAAACGAGGTGCCAGAGATTGGAACATTATCTGCCGATGAGTATTATATGATGGATGGTTTCTGGGAAACTCTTACTTCCAAGGAGAAAAACTCATACATATGGAAATCAGATATTTTTGAAGGTCAGGACAAAATCCAGGATTGGAATTTGCCTTATCGTCAGGTATTGTATGCAAACATTGTTTTGGAACAATTAGATAATGAAACTATTGTTGGTGCCAGTCAGCGTGATCTTGACAATGTGAGGGGGGCTGCCCTTTTTGTAAGATCTTTTGCGTTCTTTAATATTGCCCAGCATTTTGCTGCGATTTACGATGAATCTGGGAATGGACAGCTGGGAATTCCTCTCAGGATAACACCGGATGTAGATGCATTATCAACCCGGGCTTCACTCAAAGAAACTTATGATCTGATAACGGGAGATCTGATTAAAGCAGTACCGTTGTTACCCGATTCCCTACCTTTTTTGTATAGGAACCGGCCATGCAAAGCGGCGGCATTTGCTGCGCTGGCTAGAATTCATTTAAGTACCAGAGCTTATGAGAAAGCTGAGCAATATGCTGATAGTTGCCTCAAATACTATAGCAGGATTATCGATTACAACAGCATTGACACGAATGCCTTTTTCCCATTCGGTCGACTGAATGATGAAACGATTTAC
>CAZGSG010000562.1:0-2811 GCA_964528095.1 uncultured Terrimonas sp. | reverse complement strand
GCCTAACAGACCATATGCTTTTGCGGAAGAAGTATTGGCGTCATTTACAAATATCCTCGAGGCGTTGTACCAGGTTGTATTCAAGTAAACGCCATTCTTTAACTGGAGATCGGCCAGTGCTGAAAACGTATTTCCAGGTATGCTGGGTACTTCTTTGCCGGAGAAGTTGTCGGTGCCCTTTATAAAGTTTCCATAGCGGAAATGGTTATAAGCATAGGCTGTTTTTACAACCAGGTAATCGATCAGTTTTTTACCGGTGGGCACATAGGTATAATCGGCATTCAGTTCAAGCCCTTTTTGTTTTACACTACCGGCATTGATAAAATAATCAGCTCCCGACAGATCGCGTCTTTGTACAAGTGCATTGTCCAGTTTAAAATAAAACCCGGTTGCTTCCAGTTGCAGCCTGTTATGGAATAAGGAATAACGCGCCGTCATTTCATAATTCCATCCCTGCTCCGCTTCCAGGTCGGTGCTGATCACCCCGGTAGAAGGTAGTAATTCCGCCGTGGTAGGTGGAGAAAAACCTTTTGACACTGTTGCTAATAATGAAAGCTGGTTGGTTATTTTTCTCAATAGGGCGATCCTTGGCGCCAGCTCATTCTGGTAAGTACGGTTTTGTTTTAATACAGGGTACCTGTTCAGTCGGCTGAATTCAACCTTGCTTTTATTTAAGCTCAGACCCGCGGTCAACGACCAGTTCTCTTTTAGCAGCAGATCCCCCTGTAGAAAAATGCTATAGGTAGATTGGTTGATATCATCATTCGTTTGAATAGTATCCGGAAGACCATTCCTGTTATTGGCTACCTGGGTATTAAAATAGCCCTGTTGAAATTCAGCGCCACCTACCAGTTGCCAGCTGGTACTCCCCTGTGTTTTATGAAAATTAAAACTGGTCCTTCCTCCGTACTGCGGTTCATTCCTTCTTTCATAATTACGGATGGCCGCGTTTTTTATCTGCGCGAATGCTCCATATAAGGTAGTGGAATTGCTAAAGGATGAATTGATCGTATAATGATTGGTAAAACCGGCCAATATATTTTTCTGGTAAATGGTTGCTTTGGCGTTTACAGCTGAAGGAAATCCGCCGCCCGCAGGACGCGCTGCTTTGGGATTGGCCGTATATTCTGCCAGTGTCAATGCGCCGGGTGTCTGGTACTCCATATCGGTAAATAATAAAGAGGCCGTGAGTTGCTGCCGGTCTGACAATTGCATTTGTGATGACCAGGAAAAATTATCCCTCCTCATTTTTGTTTGTACCCGGTAACCATCTGTCTGGTTATGCGAATACGTCAGTTGGTTCCTGTTTTCATTTTTTCCAAAATTGACAGAGCCGAATACATTTTGCAGGTTATAGCTACCGGTAACATATTCGATGCTGGCACCTGGTTGCCAGTGGTCAAAATTATTCAACATGATCAGTCCACCGGTACCCGCTCCATATAAACTGGAGGCCGGTCCTTTAAAGATCTCTATATGGGAGAAATTATTAAAAGCAAACTGGTTAAAATAAGTATTGCCACCCGGATCGGTTACAGGAATATCATTCCAATAAACCTTTACATTACGTACTCCAAAAGGCGAACGGAGCGAACTCCCTCTTATATTGATCCGGTAACTGCCCGGTGAACGTTCTTCCATTCTTACCCCGGCAATGGTATTAAAACCATTTACCAGCGAGGATTTATTATACCTGTCGCCATTGCTGATATCAATCACCTTTACTGAAGCGGTAGAAAGTTTTTGTTTACCGGGTTGTTCAAAAGCCCGGATCGTTACTTCCTGCAGGATCTGCAGGCTGTCTGTATTGTCCGTCTGTTGTGAAAAACCTTTCAGTACAATGGTGCAGAAAAAAAAGAAGAAGAGTATAGTTTTTTTCATAAGAATCGAATAAGCTGTTAAAGCTAAGGTAAAACGTTTATTTCCTATCTTCATTGCATCATGACAAAGAATAAGTTGGGTGTATTTGACTTTACGATGATCGTGGTAAGTCTCGTCATCGGTATGGGTATATTTCGTACGCCGGCCAATGTTGCGGCCAACTCACCGACTCCGTTTATTTTCTATGTAGCCTGGCTCGCAGGCGGACTGGTAGCGCTTTGCGGAGCACTCACGTATGCGGAGATAGGGTCCAGGCTGCCGGTTACCGGTGGCTATTATAAAGTTTTTTCTTACGCCTATCACCCTTCCATCGCTTTTGGTATTAACTGTATCATCCTTGTGTCGAATGCCGCGTCAGGTGCCGCGGTCGCGTTGGTGGGTAGCGAATACATTACCGGTGTGATCATTCCCGGCGCAAAGGATGTGGACTATATCCAGACCGTACATATCAGTATTGCGTTGGCCGCCATCCTGATATTTTATGCGGTGAATATGCTTGGACTACGACTGTCTGCAAAAACACAGACCGTGCTGACCATTATCAAGATCTCGCTGGTCTTATTGCTGATCGCGCCATTATTTTTCGCTACCAACAATACCAGTAGTGTTCACGCGCTTACAAGTACTGTGGACCCGGGACTGATGGAATACATCAAATCTTTTGGAATAGGACTGGTAGCGGTGAGCTTCACCTATGGCGGATACCAGCAAACCATCAACTTCGGCGCGGAAGTGCATAAGCCGGATAAAAATATTCCACGCGGCATCTTTATAGGTATCTCCATTATTATTATTTTATACCTGGCCATTAACTATGCGTATGTGAATGTGATCGGCTTTGAGGAATTAAAGACGAGTAAGAATATCGCCGCGATCATGGCCTCCAAAATATTTGGGGTAAATGCGGAACGGATTTTATCAGTACTTCTA
>CAZGSG010000561.1:0-2839 GCA_964528095.1 uncultured Terrimonas sp. | reverse complement strand
ACCTTTACCTCTTATCTATCGGTTAATGTCAGATTAAGTCTTGACTAATTCATTTGATGTGATTGCTCTTAATTCATCTTTAATAGTTGCATCTATACTGTTTTTAATCGTGTGTATTATAGAATGGATTGTCAAACGGATTGTGAATAAATATGTTTTGTATGAAGTGATTCCAATTTGCGCAATAATAGTGATATTATTACTAGTAATCTTGGTATTGTGTTTATCCAGTTGTGTTTTTAGAAAGCAACTTGAGTATGTATTTAACAAGGAAATAAAATATTTATTAAAAAATAAACCCACAAATGTAATTTTAGACGAGAAAGGAAATCCCTATATGAATCAAAATGAACAAAAAGGTACACAACCACTGAGTAATATTGAAGTAGTGATTGATTGGATTACACGCTTTTGCAATATTTCGAAGCGATGGTGTTCTAAACATTCAACAAAAGAAGCCATTGAAAATCCGGTACGGGCTCTAGAATCAACCAATAAAACAAATTGGGTTATAATCTTAAGATTGATTTTCGGTATTTTAGTCTGGGTATTTTGTGTTATCGTTCCATGGGCAACACAAAAATGGCAATTATGCAAATGTTTAAATATTGCTGTCTACGCCATTTTGCTAATTGCATTGTTTCTGTGGATACGTGATGTTACAATGAATGTAATTCAACAAAGCTTATTTCCATCAGCAGATGATTTTCTTGATGAAAAAAAGGAGGTACGTGTGGTTTACTCACCCGCAAGAGTAGTCATACTTGGAATTATCAATTACTTTGAGTTAATAATATATTTTGCTGGATTATATACTTTGTTCCCTAATAAATTATCCTCATATCAGCAAGGACAGATTGTCTGGGATTCGCTGTGGAAAGGAGCTTACTTTAGCGTATCTAACCAATTATTAAACGTCTATGGGGATATTCAGCCTATAGGATGGATGAAAATATTTGCATGCTTTCAGGGTTTTTTAGGACTGTTGGTTCTTGTATTGCTGATAGGCCAATTTGTCAATGCGCTACCACGTACAATAAGTTTAGAACAAGCCCGAAATAGATACCAAAAAGAAAATAAAGTAAGTTCAGAAAAAAATGAATGTGATCCGGATGCTACTGGAGCTTGTTGATCTGAATAAAATGGAAAAAGTCACCGAGGCACGGTCAGCAAGCGGTTGTCGATGCTACCCGGCTAGGGTATATCGAATTTAAAGAATTTGATATATTATACAATTTTATGATTGGGAAAAATTAGATGTCATAATATCGGATTAGTAAATGGAAAACAATGATAATGAAAATATTGTACAATTTCTAGAACAAGAACTTTTTAAACTCAGACCGTCCGAATATATAAAAAAATACATTACTTGTATGAATGATGTATATAAGGAAAAAGCCATATTAAAAAAGTGCTATTGGGATTATGAAAGCTTTGAATATCTACTTTCAATTTTTGTCGATAATACTAAAAGAAAATTAAAATTTGTAAAAAAAATTAGATTGCTTCAAAGTTCTTAAAAGCGTAGTTAAATATAGTTTGGCAGGCCAACAATTTCCAAAGAATATAACAGACAAAATATTTTATTTATATAAAAATTATATTCTTGAGGTTAACGAGGATATCGCATGGTGTTTAAGTATTCTACTAAAAGATCAGGAACTTGAAAATGAACAAATTGAATGGCTTGTTGAGAACTGTTCTAAAAATGATTATGTTCTTAATCGTTTGTTAAAATATCCTAAAGAAAATATATTGATTGAAAACTGGGCAAATATGGTTTTGGACACGAATGAGTATGATAATAGACAATCAGAAATTTATGGTATTTTGATAAAAAAGACCATACCAGAAAAAGTCAAATACAAGGACACAAACAATTTAGTATGGGGTATATACTATTCAAAAAGCAATAATGAAATCAAGAAAAAGCTCTTGATTGAATCCGCTAATTATTCAAATCTTAGATCTGTTACAGAAATCTGTTATAGATTAAATATACCGGAAGTTCTTGTAAGTCTAATTAGAAAGATAAAAGAAAATACGATAAATTCATTATTAAAAAAGTGATTGATTAAGAAACTGCCCTACGCAAGGAAGATGGATTCCCGCCTGCGCGGGAATGACAGGCGGGCGATGGAATGGTAAAAGAAGTGTGAAGGTGTGAAAAATAAGAAGTGGGAAAGTGAGAAGGTGTGAAGGTGCGAAAGAGAAGATGTGTGAAAGTATGAAAGAAGAAAGGGAATGAAGATGGGGCAGGCAGCTCGAACGTTTGAAGAATTGCATATGTATCAGCGGGCCAGAGAATTGGCTGGGGCTGTCTATGCTGTTACGAAAGGGAAAGAGTTTGCCCGGGATTTCGGGCTGGTTGATCAGATTCGCTGGGCGGCGGTTTCCATTCTTTCCAATATGGCGGAGGGGTTTGAGCGCGGGAGTAAGGCAGAATTTATTCAATTTCTTTATATTGCTAAGGGGTCGTGCGGGGAAGCGCGGGCGCAACTACAGATTGCACAAGACCAGGGATATCTGGGAGAGGACGAATACCAGCGGCTCTATGGTCTGTGCAAAGAGATCAGCAAAATGGTATCGAATTTTATTGCTCACCTTCAAACAACCGAATATCAGGGGGAAAAGATTAACCGCCCGAAACGGCAACTCCAGCAAAAGGATCAACAGCGGATGGAACGATTTTTTGCTGCTCACGGCGTCAAGCTACCCAATTATGAACAGGAAGAAGGGGGGAAGTGAGAAGGTGGGAAAGTGTGAAGGTGTGAAAGGGGGGAATTATGGCAGCGACTAACAGGAGCGTCAAATAGCCATTTACGATCGCGGCGGG
>CAZGSG010000560.1:0-2845 GCA_964528095.1 uncultured Terrimonas sp. | reverse complement strand
AAAACGACCCACTCCCTGGAGATTAGTTGGGAGTTGCTTTACCGCCCTTCCTGTTTTTCTTCAATAATTCTTTTACCCAATGCTCCATTTTATGGTGCAAGGGTACCAGAACGGAAGCGATCACTACCAATATCAACAACATAAATATCGGTGAATGATGTGTCCAGCGTTCGATATAGGGATGCAGGTATAATGTGATCGTTTCAAATAATAATAGTAGTCCGAGCAAACCCAGAAATTCAATCGTGCGTTGTTTTGCTGTACGCTTGCTGATCAGGAGGATTACTCCGAAAAACAAAGGAATGAATGCTCCGATCGCCAGCATTTGAATATTGCGCCACCGTTCCTCTTGCGCTGCAATGGCAGCTTCAGCAATTTCCTGCTGTCTGATTTGTTCATTAAAACTTAGGTTTTGCAGTTGCCGAACCCTTTCCTGGCTAAACAAAGAATCTTTTACTTTTATAATCACCCCCTGGTAATAGTAGGCACTATCCAGATGTTTGTATTGGTTAAAATACCGGGCAAGAAAATAGCTTGCATCCAGCACACGTTGTGCATATCCATTTTGTATAGCTATATCGTATGAGCGGCGGCCATATAGCCTTGCAGAATCTCTATTTCCCAATCCATCAAATGCCCTCGCCATGCCCAGTGTTGTTTCACAGATAGCGTCGGGGTCATTCATCTGTATCAGTTCAGGTAGCCCCAATCTGTAAAATCCTAATGCCAGCTCAGGTTGTTTCATCTTCACATAGACATTGCCAAGGTTGTTTAAGATGATGCCCTGTTGACCCGGCCCCATCAATTTCAAATCAAGCTCATATGCCTGTTGCATATATATCCTGGCTGAATCAAGACGACCTGACCTTTCATAGGTATCGCCAATATTGGATAATACGCCACTCAGCAACTGTTCCGCTTTGGTCGCTTCATTCAGGGTTTTGGCTTTGTAAAAATACCGGAGTGCCTGCTCATAATCTTCCTGCATACTATAGATCGTTCCAATATTGTTATAACTTACTGCCTGTCCTCTTTTGTTGTCATTTCTTTCACGGATCCTCAGGGCTTCCAATTGAAACTCCAGTGCTTTCGGATAATTGCCTGCAGAGAAAAAAAGGCTTCCCAGGGAATTTAAGCAATTCGCTTCTCCTTTGTCAAAATGAAGCTGACGGGCTAGTGCTAACCCCTGATGGGCAAACAAAATACCTGAATCTAACCTGACTGATTGATACAGGTAAGCCAGATTGGCCAGCAGTAAAACTTTGTTGGTATCTGCCTTTTGAGTCTGTAAAACAAGGCGTAAACTATCAATGTAAGGGTTCTGCGCTTTTAGTTGGTTCAGCAGCAGCCCTATAATAATCAGGTTAAGTAGTAGACGTTTCATTGATAGAATGAAAGATACCCAAAAAATGGAACAATCATCAACTATCAGGCGCGAGTTTTATTCCTGAGCATGATTCGTATCCAATATTTTGATTATTGTTTGTTGGAAATTTTCAGGTTCATCATGTTGGATTTGATGTCCGGAATTTTCAAATAAGAATAAATCCTTTTTCGGCGCTTTCAACTCCTCAAAATATTCTTTTGTGATTTTAGTTGATGTTTGAATATCGTTTTTGCCGACGAAAAAATAAATTGGGCAGTCAGCTTCTTTCAAAGTCTTTGGTAAATCAATTTTCATTACTTCATTCCAGGCAGGCGACCAGGTTTTTGACCATTGAAGAAAACCTTGTTTGAAATCATTACTTGTTACATATTCTTTACCGTCTTTAAAAAAAAGCCACTTTCTTAAATAGAACAGGTCTTCGTCACTCTTGAAAGGAATTCTTACGCTTGCCAATTCTTTATTGGCGATAGCATTTTCTTTAAAATGAATTTTTAATATTTCGAGCAATGCTTTCTCACTCGCCAATTGACTGATAACAGGATTTACAGCAAAATATGCATGTAATAATTCAGGATGATTTTTGACGATATAAAAACCTAACACATTTCCCCAGGAACAGCCCAATAAATATATCTTTTCCTGCTTTAATTCCTTTAATAGAAAACGTATCACCTGATAGGTATCCTTTTCCATTTGCTCAACTGAAGGCTGGATGGGCGAAGGATTTAATTTCAATGTTTTTCCGGCATCTCTCTGATCCCATTGAACAATCGTAAATGTATTTTTTAGAATGCCCGTAAAAGAGCTCGCAGTATTCATCATTGAACTTCCCGGGCCACCCGATAAAAAGAGAAGAATGGGTCTGTTGGAATCAGCTGTCTTAATTTCTACGACTTGTTTTATTCCGCCAATTTCAGGTGTAAGAAGTGTGTCTATTTTGACTGGCTTGTTTTCAGGTGAAAGGTTCATTTTACTTTGGGCGATGGAACCGTAGTATGAAAACAATGTTATTAATAGAACTACTGGTAGGGTTTTATTTATCATGTGACTTTTTGTAATTCAAATTTACATAACAACATCTATATATGTGTAACAGAATTTGGGAGATATTAAGAAGATAAGCCCCATACCGAAATGGAAATCCACCCTTCCAAAATGGAAAGGTTACGCTGCACGTTAGTCGAACCCGGAAAAATATAAAACCAGATGAAATGCAGTCTGGTGGCTGTTTATCGCAGATCGGGGATTGTCAGGGACCCACACGGTATGCCTTTTGCCAAATCAGGGATGTAAATAATCTGACATGAAACGACAATTTCTCCGCATTAGACTTCACATCCTGATCCCCGTGATCTATGTGACGATCCTGATTCTCGGCGTATTGATCAGGTCACTGACTTAAATTAAATGTTATGCGCACAATCGTACCTATAGCAGCTGGTCCTGTATGCTGCTGCC
>CAZGSG010000559.1:0-2852 GCA_964528095.1 uncultured Terrimonas sp. | reverse complement strand
GTAGTACTGGTGCCTTCTGGTCTCTGGCTTACAGGGCCTGTTGTGTTGAAAAGCAATATCAATCTTCATTTAGCCGCGGGCGCTACATTACTGTTCACCAAAGACTTTGATCAATACCCACTCGTAAAAGCTAACTGGGAAGGGCTGCCGCAGATGCGCAACCAGTCACCTGTTTCAGCCACCGATGCGAAAAACATTGCCATCACGGGCAAAGGGATTATTGATGGGAATGGTGACGCTTGGAGGATGGTAAAAAAAGATAAGCTCACCGAATCCCAATGGAATAAGCTGGTAGCTTCCGGTGGTGTCATAAGCGAGGATAAAAAAACATGGTATCCTTCTGAAAAAACGGTTAAGGGATCAAAAATGCAGAACCCCGGTGCGATAAGCCCCGAAAAAGACGCGGCTTTTTATGAAAGTATAAAAGATTTCTTGCGTCCCAACCTGTTGCTGCTTACCAATTGTAAATACATTTTACTGGAAGGTGTTACATTTCAAAATTCTCCCGCCTGGTGTCTGCATCCTCTCATGAGCGAGCACCTGACGGTAAGGAATATTTCTGTAAAAAATCCCTGGTATGCGCAGAATGGAGATGGAATAGATGTGGAAAGCTGTAAAAATGTATTGATCGAAAACTCTGTGTTTGATGTAGGCGATGATGGCCTTTGTATAAAAAGCGGTCGCGATGAAGAAGGAAGAAAAAGAGCCATGCCTACTCAGGATGTGATCATCCGTGGCTGCACGGTATATTCTTCGCATGGCGGTTTTGTGATCGGTAGTGAAATGAGCGGTGGCGCGAAGAACATCTACGTCAGCAATTGCACATTCATCGGCGCGGATATAGGCCTGCGGTTTAAAACCACAAGAGGACGCGGCGGTGTGGTGGAAAATATCTTCATTAAAGATATTTACATGAAGAATATCCCCGGCGAGGCCATCCTGTTTGATATGTATTACATGGCAAAAGATCCCGTGCCACTGGCTGGCGAAAAAAGAGAACTCCCCAAAGTAGAACTCAAACCGGTAGACGAGACAACCCCGGTGTTCAAAAACTTTCATATCAGTAATGTGTATTGTAATGGTGCGGCAAAAGGAATTTTTGTCCGTGGTCTGCCCGAAATGCATGTAAAGGATATTGTGCTTGAAAACATGGTGCTCCAGGCAAAAAAGGGCATTGATGTGCAGGAAGCAAGCGGTATTGTTTTTAAGAACATCAAAATGATCAGCGACGATACAAATCCGGTCATTGATATACTGCAAAGTGATAACCTGCTGTTTGATAATATTACGTACAAAGACGGCTCATCGCTCCTGTTCAGGGTAAGCGGTGAAAGAGCAAAGAACATCACGGTGAAAAATACAGATGCGACTAAGGCCAAAGAAGCCCTGAAAGCTGAACTGGGTGCAAAAACAGAAGACATAAAGATGAAATAAAAGAAACTGGAAGAAGCTGTATAAAAGAACGACGCTAATTGAATAATATCGATCATCGGGTAATTCATCCTTATAGAATTATCCATTTGTTGAAAAAGTATGAAAAAAATTGTTGTAGTTATCCTGGCTTTTGTAGCATTGATGGTAAATGCGCAACAGCCTGGCAATGCTCCCAAACCATGGTCGCAGCAAATGGCTGAGACTGTCATGAGAACATGGCCAGATTCTTTTTCCCGTGAACCAGGTAAAAGACCCCGGTGGAGCTATGACGATGGGGTGATGCTCAAAGGTATTGAAGGCATCTGGAACAGCACCGGTGATGTAAAATGGTTCAACTATATCCAGAAGATGATGGATTATTATGTGCAGCCCGACGGATCTATATATGATTATCGCCAGGATCTCTACAATATCGATCATATCAACAACGGTAAACTGTTGCTGCTTTTATACCGGGTAAATGGAAAAGAAAAGTATAAAAAAGCGATCGACTTATTACGCAATCAATTGAGAAACCAGCCCCGTACCAACGAGGGTGGTTTCTGGCATAAAAAAGTATATCCCTACCAGATGTGGTTGGATGGATTGTATATGGGCGAACCTTTTTATGCCGAGTATGCGAAATTATTTCATGAAGACACCGCTTTCAATGATATCGCCAACCAGTTTATTTACATGGAGCGTCATGCGAGGGATGCGAAGACAGGTTTGTTGTATCATGGCTGGGATGAAAGCAAACAACAGCAATGGGCCAATAAACAAACCGGTCTTTCACCGCATTTCTGGGGCAGGGCATTAGGATGGTACGGTATGGCAATGGTAGATGCGCTCGACCATTTTCCGGCAGATCATCCGGGCAGGGCTTCCATCATTGCGATCCTCAATCGTTTTGTAAAGGCCGTCACCAAAGTACAGGACCCCGCGTCCGGCTTATGGTATGATATCGTGAACATGCCCACGGCTCCCAAAAATTATAAAGAAGCATCGGCTTCCTGTATGCTCGTGTATACGCTGGCAAAAGCAGCGCGCAACGGGTATATTCCCGCATCTTATACGGCAAATGCAAAAAAAGGATACGAAGGCATTCTCAAAGAATTTATTAAAACAGAAAATGGGCAGGTCAACCTGCATGGAGTGGTAGCTGTTTCCGGTTTGGGAGGTAATCCATACCGCGATGGTAGTTATGAATATTATATGAGTGAAAAAGTAGTGGTGAATGATCCTAAGGGAATAGGCGCATTCATCAACTGTGCTGTTGAGATGGAAATGTTACCGACTTTGCCGGTTGGTAAAGGAAAGACCGTA
Source organism: uncultured Terrimonas sp. (assembly GCA_964528095.1). Lineage (GTDB taxonomy): Bacteria > Bacteroidota > Bacteroidia > Chitinophagales > Chitinophagaceae > CAZGSG01. The sequence continues at coordinate 113 of CAZGSG010000559.1, read as the reverse complement.
TTGCTCGACCGCTATTTTAACAGTGAAAAAAGAAAAGATGCTACCGGCACACCGGTCTATTTTCATTATACCTGGGAAGAAAAATCGCATCCCGGGTTTTCCATGTTCGGCGA
>CAZGSG010000558.1:0-2876 GCA_964528095.1 uncultured Terrimonas sp. | reverse complement strand
CAGGTTTACAACGGTGGATATGCGGGGACCATTACTGTCCCTGGTGTCAAGGGCCTATAGTGCAATTGCAGACGATTTACCGCATGGTTTTTTGTTGCCGGAAGGGGAAATTCAGGCATCTTCTACGGGCCTTCCCGGACGGGTTTTGCGGGAAGCCCTGGTCAATAGTTTAATGCATCGCTCTTTCAGAGTTAACCAACCTATCCAAATTATTCGATATGGCAATAGGATTGAAATTCGCAATCCAGGTTTTTCATTAAAACCTGAGGAGCAATTGGGAGATCCTGGTTCCCTGCAAAGAAATCCATTTATTGCTGCAATTTTTCATGAGACGAATCTTGCGGAAACAAAGGGTAGTGGGATTCGTACTATGCAAAAGTTAATGGGACAAGCCGGCATGGCACCTCCAACCTTCGAGTCGGACCATGGCAACAATCTGTTTATCGCTCGCCTTCTTCTGCATCACTTCTTAGATGAAGAAGACTTGACATGGTTATCGCAATTTGATGAGTTAGCGCTTAATGATAGTCAAAAACGCGCCTTAATATTCGTCAGGGAAGCAGGAGCCATTGATAATGCTACTTACCGTCAAATTAGCGCCACTGACATTTTTAAGGCAAGTGTTGATCTTCGGCAGATGCGAGATATGGGATTATTAAAAGCAAAAGGTAAAGGAAGGGCTACTTACTATGTTGTTTCGGAGAAACTTCAGGCGACTCTTGTTTTGCCGAAAGAAGATGTAAACATATCAGGGGGCGACTATCTCAAAACTGATGGAATTAAGTCCTTATCTGACCAGTTACAGCCCTTATCTGACCAGTTACAGCCCTTATCTGACCAGTTTAGAAACCTGATTGGTGCGCTACCAGAAGAGATAAGGAAGCAGGTGACAGAAATCGGACCACGAATGAAAAACAAAGATGTATTAAGAAATGTAATTTGTAACGTTTGTTGTGTAAGAGACTTCTCATTAGAGGAATTAAGCATCCTGCTACAACGAAAGGAAAAGTACCTATTGGAGCATTTCATTACACCTTTAAGAAAAGAAGGGCTGCTTCAGTATAAATATCCAGATATGCCAAATCACCCTGGCCAAGCTTACAAAGCTGTATGACAGGCAATATGGTGATACTAATTAATGTTTTTTCGTTTATCTGTAGTTGTTAGGATACCGTATTTTTTGTACTCGATGTACTTCTCTTTGATTGGAAATCTTTAATATAAAATGATGCAAGTTGCCATCCGACCAGCCGCTTCCGCAGATGTTCAATCCATCTACACTTTTATCTGTGACCTGGAAGAACAAACCTTCGACTTCGAACTTTTCTCTCAATACTTCCTCCAAAACATATCCGCAAAAAACAATATTTATCTTGTTGCCATAGAAAACGATAAAACCATCGGATATATCAGTTGTCATGGTCAATTGCTGCTCCACCACCTCGGTATGGTCTATGAGATCCAGGAAATGTTTGTTGATCCTGACCACCGTGGAAAAGGCATCGGGCACCAGCTGATCAATACCCTGGAGACCCACTTGCGCGATCGGGAATGCTGCTCATTAGAAGTGACTACAAACGCCAAAAGGACCGCTACCCAGGCCTTTTATACTGCCTGCGGTTTCAATAAAACCCATCTAAAGTTTACAAAGGAATGGTAGGAAGTTAAGGGCTTCCAAAAACAAATAGAACAAAAAATGGACTGATTATCAGTTTTTTAAACGCCAGTATCGGCCATTTTTCTCCATTTTATACACTCCCGGTTCACGATACCCGGATCGGGTCATCCTGCGCAATCCTGACTTTATTGCCCAAACTCCCAGAAACCTTGTTTTTCCGCTCCAAACCCGAGAAATCTGGTGTACTTTTGTGGGCTAAAATCCGCCGGACTGCTCTGGCAGTTTCGAGATACGAAAAAAAATTGGCGGAATGTTTGTTTGGCATTGAAAATCAGGAAGATACCGCATTATGGACAATTCCTCCCAAGGGAACCAAACCCTTCTGGTATTGTTATAGATGCACAGCATTCCTAAACTGACAATCAAAATAACATGATTACAATCTCTGACAACGCAAAAAAATATATCCATCAATTGATGGAAAAAGAAGGACAATCCACCGACAGTTTTGTGAGGGTGGGTGTGAAAGGCGGCGGTTGCTCCGGTCTGGCTTACGAAATGAAGTTCGATCAGGAAACACGCGACAACGACCAGGTTTTTGAAGACAAGGGTGTTAAGCTGGTAGTGGAAATGAAAAGTCTGCTCTACCTGTACGGCACTGAACTGGATTACTCAGGAGGCCTCAACGGAAAAGGACTCTTCTTCAATAATCCCAACGCTTCCAGAACCTGCGCCTGTGGCGAAAGCTTTGCTGTGTAAAACAGCCTGAATATATAGACCCGAGAAAAAATTATGAGCACAGATTTAGATATTTTAAAAGATGTTTCCACGGAAGAGTACAAATATGGCTTTACCACGGACATCGAAATGGAAATTGCACCCGTAGGGTTGAATGAGGATATCGTGCGCTTCATTTCACAGAAGAAAAATGAACCGGAATGGATGCTTGAATATCGTCTCAAATCACTCCGTCATTTTCTGAAATTACAGATGCCCACCTGGCAAAATTTTGAATTGCCTGCGTTCGACTTCCAGTCAATTTCTTATTATGCAGCCCCCAAGAAAAAGGCAACGCTGAATAGTCTGGATGAAGTGGATCCGGAACTGCTGGCCACCTTCGAGAAACTGGGCATCCCACTCACTGAACAAAAATTATTGAGCGGTGTAGCCGTTGATGCTGTGTTCGACAGCGTATCCGTTGCTACCACCTTCAAAGGTAAACTGAATGAAATGGGAGTGATCTTCTGTTCATTCAGCG
>CAZGSG010000557.1:0-2885 GCA_964528095.1 uncultured Terrimonas sp. | reverse complement strand
TGGTATTGTCCCAGGTAAATTCAACCTGGTCGCCTTCTATCCGTCGTGCAGCAATGGACGCGGGTAGTAATAAATCACCGGCACTTAATTTTACCAGGGAGGGATTCACCACAAAACCTGTATCATTTTTTTCCATCGCGTTTTTTAGCAGCCATGATTTGGCAGCATTAAAGCCATACACCGTTTCGCTATAGTTGGCAAAACCCACACGTACAAAATCACAAACTGGTTTGAGCCAGTTATGCGCGACGCGAAACCGTTCACGACTGGCCAGTTCATTTTCGCTGGCTGTACCTGTGCGTTTGCGTGGCGCCGCGCGTACATGATTTTTACCATCACGTAGTACACCTACTACCCTGCCAACTTTACCTTGTATGGGACCATGGATCCCTGCATCTATTCTTGCCATATGCGATGTTTATACAATGAATGTACAATGCTCCTTCGATACAAAAACTTAAGTTTTGCTGAATTAACACAGCGTAAACACAGATCTTACCCAGGGTTTCTGTGGGTGATGCGTGGGTGAGATGTGCGTTAGATGTGGGTGAGATGTGGGTTAGTAGCGAATGAGCATCGAACCAACACCGGGCTGTCTTATACTGAAAAAACTTTACAGGTAACCAGGGTTTATACTGGCCTGGCTTTACAGAATGACTGCATTATACTGACCTGGCTTTACAATGTGTGGTACTAATACTAAAATGGCTTTACAGTTTATTTTCTGGTCCTGTTTTTAAAGATCCCCTTTATTAATGAGCCTCCAGAAAAATAATGCTTCTTATATAAATCGATAAAAAATAAGTTGATACACTTATGCAGTATAAAAAGCAATAGGACAAAAGTGACAAAAATGACAATAGTGACAATAGTGACAATAATGACAATAATGACAAAAACGTCAAAAAAAGACAATAGTGACAATAGTGACACCAAATTTGGAAATCGCTATTGCGTGCATGTAGATTCGTTGCAGCAACCGGATCCAATTCTAGATAACGCGCGCGGGTTGCTTTTTTTTAAACAACATTTTTTATTCTTAAATCATTTGTATGGCAATTGTAAATAATGGCATACTCGATGGATTCTCCGGTAAAGTCGGTACTGTAGTTGGTGCCACTATAAACGGTGTATCAATCCTGCGGGCAAAACCGAGGCGAAAAAGAAATCGCCGCTCTACGCCCGGGCAGGAGCTGGTGAAAGCAAAGTTTTCGATGGCATTGCGATTCCTGAAGTCGATGCATAGCTTATTGCTGATAAGCATGGAAGGCAAGAAAGGCATCGATGGATACAGAAGCGCTTTCAACCCTATCGTGAATGAAGCAATAGGTGGCAATTATCCCGATCTTGTGATGGACTATAGCAAGATAATAATCGCGAAAGGCGATCTGCCCAATGGCAGTTCACCGAAAGCGGAACTGGTAGATGGTGGCATCCAGTTTACCTGGGGTAATAGCGAAACCAAGAACGCCAAAGCCAGCGATAAAGCAATCGTAGTGGCGTATGCTCCGAAATATAATTTCACGGACTACACGATGAACGCTTTGCGCAACGATGGCAGCATTACCCTGCCCGTAGATGGGGAACCGGGTGAAGAATTTCATACCTGGATCGCCTTTATCTCGGAGGATGGGAAGCGGTTGTCCCATAGCAAGTACCTCGGCAAGCTGACCCTGAGTTAGGATCATTAACTGCTTCCTGCTCAGCAAAGACAGCCTGCCGCCAATGCGGAATCCGGTAATCCAGCTTACCGATCATACCCCTGCTTTGGGCAGCAGGAAGCAGTTTTTATACCCTTTTTTGAAAATATTTATCAAATATTAGATGTTTATCATCAAATATTCCCGTAATTTAATCCTTTAAAGCTTCTGACATGAAATGGAGATTCAACCCGACAAACAGCTTTCTACTGACGATACTGGGGCTGGTTATTGTGTTTTCACTGTTTTCTTATTATCCGGGACACGGCGATTATGGTGACGCCGTGATTGAAGGCGACGAATATATAACCCCCGATGAAACGCCTGAACAGGCTGCCCGCAGGGCCGATAGTCTTAAACTGGTAGAAGATTGCAAGGCTTTTGCTTTGTATGGCGGCGGCGATGGGATGAGTTATTTTATACATGGTTATCGCAAGATGGATGATGACCGCTCCTGCCCCTTGCTACCGAAGCCAGCTGTTGTTGAACCCAACTATTATCTTGTACTGCCGGGCTATTATATAAAACCCGATGCGCGTTTTTCAGTAGAAAACGGCAAATATTATTTGCAGACGGTGGCCTGGGACAGCGTTAAGTCACCGAAAGGTTATCGGAAAGGACATTTTGTAAAAAAAGAGATTACCGTTCGTTATACAACTCCGCGCACCGATCCATATGTTGCCACTTTCCCTAAACCCGGAGAGGTGTTGATACCGGTTTCCAAATCAGGATACGGAACGCTAAAGATAATAACCCATGTATCCATGATATTATTTGCACTGCTTGCGATCTGGTTTTTGCTGATACCGTTATTGGTGATCGCACGCGCCATGTGGGGCAAAAAACTTTTCTATCCAGGCACCGTGCGCCAGTATAAAAAGATAGGCTGGGGCCTGATCGTGCTGGCTTGTCTGCCAGTGCTATCTTCGATATTATTTAAGCTGCTATATAGTTCAAGGATACCCGCTGAATTGTATATATCCGTTTTCCAGGGCATAAAATCCAAAACAATCACGCTTATCCTGGGTTTGGTTGCACTACTGGCAGCAAATAATGTGGATACTGGCGCTACAATGCAGGAAGACATTGATCTTACACATTAATCTATAACTATGCCCATTGTCGTAAATCTCGATATCATGCTGGCCCGGAGAAAAATGTCGCTTACCGAACTCAGTGAACGGG
>CAZGSG010000556.1:0-2893 GCA_964528095.1 uncultured Terrimonas sp. | reverse complement strand
GTATTTCAGTGCCATTTATGCATTGAGTGATAGTAAAGAAAGGGCTGATAAACAAACCAGGCTGAACCTGTATTACAAAGCACGTAAGATTTGCCCGCTTTCTGAGGCGCAAAAGAAAGAGATTGCTAAGTTGGAGAAGAGTTTGAATTAGGATCCTACGCGAATAACATAAGGTATGGATCAAAAATAAACCAGCGGTTTCTTATGGATTTATTAAACTGAACCAGCCATTTATTTGCTTCAAATAATTTCACCAGTTCATTAGCAGCTTTTGTACTTAGTTGGCAAACTTCTTCTACCATCTTTACATTCACAATAGGATTCTTGAATAAGTGAGTCATCAACATGAGAGCAGAGGTAATTCTGCGACCAGCATTAGCTTGAATTTCTTTTTCAATACTGGCCTTCAATTCAAGGATTGCCGTCAGGGTTTGAACTCCTTTTGTAGCAGTCTCTTCTATTCCTATCAGGAAATATTTGAGCCAATGAAGCAAATCATTTTTCTCTCTTACCTGTGTGAGATTATCATAATAGAGTGATTTGTTCTTTTCAAAAAAGACGCTTAAATACAAGAGTGGCTTTTCAAGAATACCTTCAGAAACAAGGTAAAGTGTAATAAGTAGTCGGCCTATTCTGCCATTTCCATCCAGAAACGGGTGAATGGTTTCAAATTGATAATGTGCGATACCTACTTTTATTAAGGCTGGTACATGAATCTCCTTGTTTTGCAGAAAGTTTTCCAGATCGACCATCAGAGCATTTACATGATGAGGCGCGGGAGGAATAAAAACAGCATCTGTTAAGGATGCTCCGCCGATCCAGTTTTGGCTTCTTCGAAATTCTCCGGGAAGGTTTAGTGCTCCCCGTATTTCCTGCATCAATGTTTTATGAGCCTGCTGCAATAGGCTGGATGAAAGTGGGAGTTTATCCAACTGCGTGATCGTATCATTGAGGGCATGCGTATAATTGTTTACCTCCTTCCAGTCGAGTTTACGTTCAGGTTTGATTTCTACTTCGGGCAATAACGCTTCATCGATATTAGTCTTAGTTCCCTCAATTCTGCTAGACACTACGGACTCTTTAGTTACATGAAGGTTAATGAACAAATCAATATCCGCGGCCAGCCGGGCAAATGAATTGAGTTCCCCAAGTTTTATGGAGGCTTTTTCAAGAAGAATATTTAAAGCTGGATCTTCCCAAATCCAGGAACGGTTAATTTCTGTGGGAACGAAATATTTATAGTCCAACCCTTTTTCAAAATGTCCGGCACTGAAAGTTTCAAGGGTTTGCTTTTGATTCTTCATACTTGCAAAAATAAACTGAAATTAAAGTTAGTTTACTTTTAAGATTAAAAGTAAACTAAAGAATATTTAAGTTTACCTTCCTTCACCCATAATACCTTTATGATAAGCTGTGTTTCATAACTATTCTCCGCAAATTTGCAGCGTATAAGCCTATTATTCACCGCATTTTCGCCTTAACCAAGATTTTGAGCCGATTAAACCCTATATTCACCGTAAACATGCGGCGATTATGAGTAAACGGTATCTCCATAACCTTTCTCACTGGCCCGACTTCAAATGGGATCTGGAAGAAATTTTACCAGCGCTTACCATGGTAAGGCATCGCCAGGGCCGACTGCTGGGTGCTTTGGAAAATCTCGGCTTTACGCTTCAGCAAGAAACTTCTTTGCAGAACTTAACTCTTGAAATTCTAAGCTCCAGTGAAATCGAAGGGGAGTTTCTTAATCCTGCTCAGGTTCGGTCTTCTATTGCGCGGAAATTAGGATTGAACATTGCGGGCCTTGTAGCCTCCGACAAAAATGTTGATGGCATTGTTGATATGATGCTTGATGCTACGCAGCAATTTGATGAACCACTTAGCAGAGAACGTTTATTTGGTTGGCATTCCTCTCTTTTTCCAACAGGTCAAAGTGGTATGTATAAAATTGTTGTAGGTGCATGGCGCAATAACGCTAAAGACGATCCCATGCAAGTTGTTTCAGGACCAACAGGAAGAGAAACTGTACATTTTCAGGCACCGGATTCAGACAGACTGGAAAAAGAAATGCAACAATTTCTTACCTGGTTCAATGCAGAACAAAATCTTGATCCGGTATTGAAAGCAGCCATCGCGCATCTTTGGTTTGTAACCATACATCCTTTTGATGATGGTAATGGACGAATAGCAAGAACGATTGCTGATATGTTGCTCACCCGTGCTGATGGAATTAAGCAAAGGTTTTACAGCATGTCATCCCAAATAAAAATAGAAAGAAAAGACTACTACGCAATACTTGAATCAACGCAACAAGATGATCTCGATATCTCTGCATGGTTGCAATGGTTCCTTCAATGCCTCAACAGATCTATCATCGCTTCGGGAAACACCATGGCAGTCGTTTTCAGAAAAACAAAATTCTGGGAGCAGCCCATAACAGAGAGCTTCAATGAAAGGCAAAGATTAATGATGAATAAACTCCTGGATGGATTTGTAGGAAAACTCACCTCTTCCAAATGGGCAACCATCGCCAAATGCTCACAGGACACGGCTGTCAGAGATATTCAAGAGCTGATTGAAAAAAGCATTTTAGAAAAAGAAGCTGCCGGAGGAAGAAGCACAAGTTATAATTTGAAGACACTATAAAAAATCGGAGTTCGTATGAGCTCCGATTTTTTTATGTTTACACAGTTTATGTTATAGTGTCCAACTTTATTAAGACCTGATCACTTTTTATCAGGGTCTGATTCTTTGTCAGCATCATCATCCCTGTCTTCCTCCTCATCATCATCTGCTTATTCGTCCTCGTCGTCTCCATCTTCGTCGTCATCATCGTAATCACCTTCATCTTCATCCTCTTCATCCTCATCGCCGTCCTCTTCCTCATCTTCGC
>CAZGSG010000555.1:0-2904 GCA_964528095.1 uncultured Terrimonas sp. | reverse complement strand
AAACAGTTATCATCTCAGTCCGCATAATCATCTATCCAAAAAATAATCCATGCGCAATATATTTCAAATAGCCAAAAATGAACTCCGGAACCTGTTCTATTCACCAATAGCCTGGTTTGTTACTGTTGTGATGATGGTGATGTGTGCCTTTTTTTATACTGACACCATTTCCCTCGCTGCAAAATATTATCACCTGGTATATAAAAACAATCCGGAAATAACGCTTTCGTTTTTCGATTCTATGACCGGTGGTCTCTACCTGAATATGAGAAACGGTTTTATAATCACCATACTGCCGCATCTCTTCCTGTTTGTGCCACTATTGACCATGGGGGTCATCGGCCGGGAATTCAACAATGGTACCATCAGGTTATTGTACTCCTCCCCTGTGAAGCTCCGTACTATTGTACTGGGAAAATTTCTGGGGATGGCTATTTATAACTTCCTGCTGGTATCGGTAGTTGGTATTTTTATGGTAGCCGGATTTGCCAACATCAAATCACTGGATGTTCCGCCATTGCTATGTGCCAGTCTTGGGCTCTACCTGTTTTTTACCACTCTCACCGCCATCGGTATCTTTATGTCTTCCCTCACTACTTACCAGGTAGTGTCGGCTGTAGCCACCTTTATTGTACTGTTCATTTTGAGTAGTATCGGAACCTTATGGCAGCAATACGATTTTATAAGGGACCTGACCTTTTTCCTTTCCATATCCGGGCGATTGGAAAAGATGATCCAGGGATTGCTCACTACCAAAGATGTATTATACTACCTCATCATCATGGCCATGTTCGTAGGATTTACCTTGCTGAAATTAAAGGCAGGGCAGGAAACCAAACCATGGTATCTGAAAACGGGCAGATATCTGGCTATTATTGCCGGAGCGCTTGTAATTGGTTATATCAGTTCGCGGCCACGGTTCACAGGTTATTTTGACACTACGGCTACCAACACAAATTCGGTTCATCCGCGAACACAGCAATTATTAAAGAGATGTAACGAAGCCACGTTAGAAGTAACATTGTATACTAACTTCTTTGCAACGCAAGGAGCATATGGCTATCCGAAATCACGTAATAGCTATATTACCGGATTATGGGAGGCATACCAGCGGTTTAAGCCTGATATCGATTTTAAATATGAGTATTATTATGCGCTGCCCAGGGGAGGTGATGGCTTATTTAGTCAGTATCCCGGGAAAAGCCTGCAACAAATCATGGGGCTGAATGCGAAAGCTGTTCATGTAGACTCAGCGTTGTTCAAATCACTGGAAGAGATTCAGCAGCAGATTGATCATGAACCAGAGAATTATCAGTTAGTGATGCAATTGAAATACAAGGGACGAACTGCGCTGGTAAGATTTTATAATGACCACAAGATGTTGCCTGATCAGCAAAATATGAATGCAGCTTTCAGTCGATTGTTACAGGATCCAATTCCCAAAGTGTATTTTGTTACGGGAGAATTAGAGCGCAATGTCTATAAAACAGGAGAAAGGGAATACTTTAGACATGTACTGGAGAAGGATAATCGTCACTCTCTGATCAATACAGGTTTTGATGCCGATAGTCTTAATCTCTCTACTCAGCAAATACCTGATTCAACTTCTCTTTTGGTAATGGCGGATCCAAAAATGGATTTGACTCCAACGGTATTGAACAAGCTACAAAACTATATCAATAATGGTGGAAACATGCTGGTGACGGGCGAACCTGGCAAGCAGTATGTGTTGAACCCGCTGCTGTCTCAAACGGGCGTTCAGTTCAGCAATGGCCAGTTGGTGGAGCCCAGCAAGAACGAAACACCGGATAAAATAAACATGTATTATACTTTCGATGCTTTTGATCTGGCAGAACATACCACATTGGTGCAATTCAAATATATATGGGAAAGAGGCAGCAGGAAAGACAGTCTAAGAAACGGTTTTGCAGGAGCAACAGGAATTTCCTGGTCTGAGGATAGCAGCTTTACCATTAAACCCCTGTACATGAGTAACCCGGGGAGGACATGGCTGAAAGCAGGAAAACTGGTAACAGATTCAGCTACTCCGGTTTTCAGTGCGGCGGAAGGTGATATTCAGGAAAGGTCTTTCGCTACTGCTATAGCATTATCAAGACAACACAACAATAAAGAACAGCGCATCATCATCGCGGGCGACGCTGATTTCCTCAGTAATTACCGGCAATACAACAGCCTTATCGATCCTCTTTATAGCTGGCTTACTTACAACCAATTTCCTGTGTATACTCCCTACCCACGCGTTAAAGACAATGTCTTCATTCTAAGCCCTGCCGGGGCAGATTTTCAAAAAATACTTTTTTTATGGGTGTTACCAGCATTAGTGCTTCTAATCGGTACTGTAACATTAATCAGAAGAAAAAGAAAATAAATAAATCATTCCCATGAAGGTTATATTCAGTATAGCAAAAAACGAGTTTCGATACTTGTTTTATTCACCCATTGCCTGGTTCGTCCTCATCGTTTTTCTGCTCCAATGTGCCTTTTTCTTTTGCGGCCCGGTATACGATTATGCCAATATGCAGGAATTATCGATAAAAAATATGACCTCTTTTGGTGGGTTTGACCCACCTCTGACAAAGGTTATTTTTTATACTAAACCGTTTCTCCAAAATATCATACGCAACCTCTATCTGTTTATTCCTATTCTTACAATGGGTTTGATCAGCAGGGAAGTCAATAGTGGTACAACTGCCTTGCTTTTCTCTTCCCCAGTAAACTTAAGAAGGGTGATACTTGGTAAATATATTGGTATCATGCTGTATAACCTGTTATTGCTGCTGATCGTTGCCATATTCATTGTAACTGGTATTTTCGATATCAAACACGCTGATTACGGATCGTTGTTGTCAGCAGCGCTGGGTACTTACCTGTTGATCTGTACCT
>CAZGSG010000554.1:0-2923 GCA_964528095.1 uncultured Terrimonas sp. | reverse complement strand
GATCAGAAACGATATGTGTTTGTAAATACCAATACGCCTAACTGTCCCTTCTGCGGAACCAAACACCAGGGAACACTTCCGGTGCTGGATCTTTATTACCAGTTTAAGCCATCTGTGTGGAAGCCCGAAAACCACCGGCTGATGGTGTATAACAATCAGTACTTATTTCAATGGCATGTAAACAGGAATATTACCCGTAGCGAACGGTTAAGCGCAGCCGAAAAAATACCTGTAGGATATTTCATCTTTCATAACAACAAATGGGTTTTTGTAAACCAAACGCTTAAAACCATGATGGATAAAACTCAAAATACCGATGTGCCCATTGGTAGCATGGTAGAGCTGACGCATGGCAAACAATTGCTGTTATCCAAAGAACAGGGAGGGCGTGTGGTAGTGGTTACAATAGCAAATCAATAAATAAAAACTTGACTGGCCCTTTAAAATATTAACAATAAAACATTTTATCATGAACGATCTACTCCATCCAATCTCCTTCCTTCGGAAGGGAGTCCTTGCAGAGCCCGGTGCCTCGCCGGGTATCATCGGTAACCTATTCGGTATGGAAAGCTTTTTAACTGAGATGATGGCGACGGTGCTTGCGACGATGGTGATGGATCTGCCGCCACAGCAAAGAAATAAAGCCTTGAAGTATGGGATATGGGGCGCGTATATTTTCAGGGGGCTTGCTATGATATTTGCTTCGGTGCTGATAAAGATCTGGTGGCTGAAGCCGGTTGGCGGTTTATATCTTTTGTACCTCGTGTATGATTGGTATAAAGGAAAACAAACGGAAGCGAAGGAAGATGACTTTATCGATAAGAAAAGTAACTGGCTGTATAGGATCACTGTTGGATCTCTTGGGAACTTCTGGGCTACCGTGTGCCTGGTAGAACTGATGGATATGGCCTTTTCAATTGACAATGTTTTTGCGGCCGTTGCCTTTACCCCCAATATTATCCTTGTTTGTATCGGTGTTTTTATCGGGATACTGGCCATGCGATTTATCGCGCAATGGTTTGTTAAGCTGATGGGCAAATATGCATTCCTGGAAACAGCCGCTTTTATTGTTATTGCAATTTTGGGTATAAAGCTGCTGCTTTCGCTTTTTGAACATTTCTATCCAGAAACGAAAACGAGTGTATTTTTAGGAAGTCATGCTGCTGATATTGGAGTGTCGATATTAACAGTGGCCATTTTCTTTATTCCTATTATAACGAGCTGGCTATTGAACTGGCCGAAAAAACATGAAGCATAATTTGAAACAATCTGCCACCCTGTTATCCTTTTCTCTTTGTTGTGTTTTGTTGCTAAGCTGTAACCAGCAAAAGGATAAGAAAAATGAACGACTTAGATCATTTGCTGCCAGCACAAGTTCCAATGAGGCCGATCATGCAGCTTATAAAGTAATTGGAATAAAAGACGGCGATACGTTTGTGCTGCTGATGGCTGGTAAAGAACAGGTAGTTAGATTAGCGCATATCGACTGTCCTGAGAAAAAGCAACCATTTGGCAACAACGCAAAGCAGTTCGCTTCGGGCTTATGCTTCGGGAAATATGTTACGCTTATCCATAATAATAAATATGACCGGGATAAACGCCTGATCGCTGAAGTCATTTTACCCGATGGCAGGAATGTAAATAGGGAAATGGTCAGGAATGGATTTGCCTGGCATTTTAAAAAGTACTCCGACAGTAAGGAATATGCGCGATTAGAAATTGAAGCCAGGACCAATAAGAGCGGGCTTTGGAATGATCCCGACCCGGTTGCTCCGTGGAGTTGGAGAAAGCATTAAAGGATATTGATGTCAAAGCTGCTCATTATACTATTTGTCGCATTCCTCGGCAGCAGCCATGGAGTTACCGTTTAGCTTTGCAAAGGTTCGAAATCAGCAGTGTATCATCAAATCAGGAAATGCCCGGGATTGAGAAAATGCAGTACGGAGATCGAGGCTGTTGATATGGCTGCGGCAAAGGCGAAGAGGCTGCGGGCCTGCGGCATTTGCTGTAAAAGATAATGCCCTAACACTGCCAAACTATGCCCGAACAATAATCGCAAGCAGCATGCATCTATGAAACCAACAAATAGCGATACAGGAAAGTTGGGGTTTTTAAACCTGCTTATACTGGTACTTTCCATTTATGTGCTGGTGGCTTTATTGGCAAGTACCTTTTTTAAGCTTCCGTCGGAAGTAGCCAGGATGTTGAACATTGCAGACAATGCTATCTGCTTCGTTTTCCTGGTAGATTTTGGTAACCGGTTTTACCGGGCGCCCAATAAATTAAAATTTATGCAATGGGGATGGATAGACCTGGTGTCCAGCATCCCGACCCTTGATGTTATGAGGGCGGGAAGAACGTTAAGGCTGATAAGATTATTACGGGTATTAAGGGCCTTTCGCTCTACCAAACACCTGGTGCAGCATATTTTTAAACGCAGAACACAGGGCGCTTTAACCGCGGCCGCTATTATTGCTGTATTGATGATCTTATTCTCGTCCATTGCCATTTTGCAGGTGGAAGACGACCCGAACAGTAATATTAAAACTGCCGAAGATGCTATGTGGTGGGCTTACGTGACCATTACTACGGTGGGCTATGGCGACAAATGTCCGGAGACCACCGAAGGCAGGATAATTGCGGGGTTATTGATGACAGTGGGCGTGGGGCTGTTTGGAACTTTTACTGCTTATTTAGCATCGTGGTTTGTGGGGGAAAATAAAAGAGAGGATGAGTATGGAAAATGAATACCTCTGCAACAACCCGGAATCAAAGGTTAATTATAAAACAAGCAATTACCAGAGGTTGTGGAAACGCAGTGTTAAGATTGAAGGGGTTGATTTGGCTGAGAAAAAAGAGAGGATGAGGAGAGGTTATGGCTATGGTTAGCAGCTAGCACTATACGTATCGGGAAACTAAGCAC
>CAZGSG010000553.1:0-2925 GCA_964528095.1 uncultured Terrimonas sp. | reverse complement strand
ATTCGTGATTTGGGCTACGATGTAGATACCGTCAAGAAAAACTTTCCGGTACTCAACATGACATGTGCCTCCTGCGCCAGCAGCTCACAAAGCATATTGGAAAATCAACCCGGTGTGGTAAAGGTTGCTGTTAACTATGCAAACACCACTGCACAGATAGAATACATTCCTACCATTACAGATCCTGAGAAGCTGAAAGCAGCGTTACAATCTATTGGCTATGATTTAATGATTGATGAAAGCGAAGAAGCAAAAGATGCATTAGAAGATCTGCATCAAAAGAAATATAAAGCACTAAAAAATAAAACCATATTTGCTATACTGTTCTCCGTTCCAACTGTAGTTATTGGTATGTTTTTTATGAATATGCCCTTTGCCAATTACATCATGTGGGCTCTGGCTACTCCAGTAGTGCTTATATCCGGCCAGCAGTTTTTCATTAATGCGTGGAAGCAGGCGAAGCACGGTTCAGCCAACATGGATACGTTGGTGGCTATGAGTACGGGTATTGCTTATTTGTTCAGCGTATTCAATACATTATTTCCAGATTTCTGGCACAGCAAAGGCTTACATCCCCACGTTTATTTTGAAGCGGCAGCGGTGGTTATTGCTTTTATTCTTTTGGGTAAGTTGTTAGAAGAAAAAGCTAAAGGCAATACATCTTCAGCCATTAAAAAAATAATGGGCTTGCAGCCCAAAACGGTTACGGTAGTGCATGAAGGCGGACATCAAATGGAAATGCCTATTGCCAGCGTAAAAGTGGGTGACGCCTTATTGGTAAAGCCGGGAGAAAAGATTGCAGTGGATGGAACGGTAAGCGCCGGTAACTCTTTTATAGATGAGAGCATGATCAGTGGTGAACCCATTCCGGTCGAAAAAAGCAAAGGCGAGAAAGTGTTTGCGGGAACCATTAATCAGAGGGGAAGTTTTCAGTTTGTTGCTGATAAAGTTGGCGGCGATACGGTGCTGGCTCAAATCATAAAAATGGTGCAGGAAGCGCAGGGCAGCAAAGCACCGGTGCAAAAGCTAGTAGATAAAATTGCAAGCATCTTCGTTCCAATCGTTATTGTCATTGCCATCCTGAGTTTCATCGCTTGGGTGATTTTAGGGGGCGAAAATGGGCTAACACAAGGCTTACTGGCATTAGTTACAGTATTAGTGATTGCCTGCCCTTGTGCTTTGGGCTTAGCTACGCCAACAGCAATTATGGCAGGTGTGGGCAAAGGCGCCGAAAACGGTATTTTAATTAAAGATGCAGAGAGCCTGGAACAGGCAAAAAACGTCAATGCCATTATTTTAGATAAAACAGGAACGATTACCGAGGGCAAACCGGAAGTCGTTAATATAGCCTGGAAGCAAGGCGTTGCTCAAAAAGAGTTATCCGATTTGCTTTACACAATAGAAGTTCAATCAGAGCATCCCCTGGCAGAAGCAGTGGTGAAATATTTTACCGCTTCTTCTTCAACAAAATTAAACCTTGACACCTTTGAGAGCATTACAGGAGAGGGAATTGCTGTAAAGCACAATGGCAACAGCTATTTAGTGGGCAGTCCAAAGATGATGTCATCGCACCGCATTCAAATTAGCGAGGAATTAAAACGTCAATCCGAGCAATGGTCGCAACAGGCATACACGGTGATTTGGTTTTCTGACCTTGAAAATGCTTTGGCTGCAATAGCCATTGCAGATAAGATAAAAGACACTTCAATAGAAGCGGTTAAAAAATTACAAGCCTTAGGCATAGAGGTGTACATGCTCACCGGCGACAACGAGCGGACTGCAAAAGCCGTTTCTGAGAAAACAGGTATAAAAAATTATAAGGCAGAAACGCTGCCCTCTCACAAAGCAGATTTCGTAAAAGGATTGCAGCAGCAAGGCAAAGTGGTGGCAATGGTGGGTGATGGCATTAATGATAGTAATGCGTTGGCACAGGCAGATGTAAGCATAGCAATGGGCAAAGGAAGTGATATAGCGATGGATGTCGCTAAAATGACCATTATTTCATCAGATCTTACAAAAATCTCACAAGCAATAAAACTATCAAAGCGTACTGTTGCCACTATCAAACAAAACCTGTTCTGGGCATTCATTTATAATCTAATTGGAATACCAATTGCAGCAGGGGTGCTTTATCCCATAAATGGCTTTTTATTAAACCCAATGATTGCCGGCGCAGCAATGGCACTTAGCAGCATCAGTGTTGTTACAAATAGCCTACGATTAAAATCATTAAAGCTATAATCCAAAAATTATGAAAAACAAATCCTGAATTGTATAACAGCAAAACTAACGACCCAAAGTAATTTTACATCACAATTAATATTTAAACAATGAAAACAGTAGAAGTAAAGACAAATATCATGTGTGGCTCCTGCATAGCAAAAGTTACCCCTGTTTTAAACGAAACTTTTGGTGAGGGAAACTGGAAAGTGGATACTCAAAATCCAAAAAAAGTCCTAACGGTTTCTGCTGAAAACCCAACAGAAGAGGAAGTAAAAAAAGCAGTGGAAAAGGCTGGTTACAAAGCTGAGGAATTAGCATAAAAGTTTAGCCGGATTATGTTCCTGATCCGGCTATTTACTGTCTTTAGCCAGTTCTAATTCTGTAAATGCACTTTAACAAGTATAAATTAAACAGGACTTCTTATAAATTAATACATTTGTACCGCTGAAATGAAACAGTTTCTCATTCTCATATTATCATTCACTTACTTCGCCTCTACTTCAGGGGCTATCCTGCATTTGCATTATTGCATGGGCAAGATGGTAGAATGGAGTGTATCAGGCAACGAGGAAGAAAACTGTCCGGTTTGCGGCAGCGACAAGGGCAAAATGGTGGAAAAGGGCTGCTGCAAGGATGAGCACAAGCAGCTCAAAGTTACCAATGATCACAGTATAACAGAAACGGCTTTCCAGGGATTATGGT
>CAZGSG010000552.1:0-2938 GCA_964528095.1 uncultured Terrimonas sp. | reverse complement strand
GCCGTCACTCCCACCCACCTATTCTCCATCATTGATTTCACCAGCATGAAAGCCACTGCATACAGGTGCTCCCAATAAGTATCGAACAAATTCCTGAAAGCGGTTTCATCGCCTCCGGCTATTTGTTTGAACCATTTTTTGTGAAGCGCATTGTCCTGCATACGGGTTGGGTCAGTTTTGGTATAGCAAAATAGAGATAATGTTCAGGACAGGTTATGGGTAGTACAGGCGCCTAAATTAGCAGATATTTTTATAATCGGAAATTTTTTTGAATGGGGGAGTGGCCGTTATTTTGATCGGATACCTTCGAAACAGCTTATTACTGCGATGCCCCCTATTAAATGTGCAGCGAACAGCAGGGCATGAAATTTTTGCATTTGCGGAGAATGATAAGAACAGGGTTCCGGATGCGCCACTTCCATTCAGTGATCTTCCTTTCGCCTTTAAGATAATGGCTGCTACCTGGGTTTATGGTATTTTGACTAGCGCAGCTTTTCGGGGAAACCCAACTCCACTATTATCTTTTCCATCGTTTATGTGTCCATAGCCAGCCGTATGGTTCTTCTTTGATATTTTCGGACAACAGATCCACATATTTCCGGGTTATTTCTCCTTCACTCATCGTTTCCGCTTCGGAGCAAATGGGCATACACTTTATTTTATAATACCCTTTGGACAGCTGCGTAATATGTAAGTATATGACTGCCGACCGGCTTTTACGCGCCAGCTTTTCCATCCCTGAAAACACATAAGTTTCCTGATTCAGCAACTCAAATTTGTATTTATCTTCTTGTATCCGTGGGCATTGGTCGGCCAGAAACAGGTAGACGGCCGGGGAAGATTTTTGCGTCAGCAAATGGCGTGTGACCGATATATCGGGTATCAATTTCATACCAAAGCGCGACCGGAGCTTAATCATCAGCCTGTTCATTATTCCCGACCGCAGGGGTTTATAAACGGCATACATATCGTGACGCAGTTTGTAAGGCATGAAATTCAGCATCTCCCAGTTGCCGCAATGCCCCAGACTGGCGATAACATTACGTCCGGCGCTCACGTGGCTGTCAATAAGTTCCAGATTTTCAAAGACTATTTTCTTGTCAAGAACTGCTGCCGGCACGGAGATACTTTTTACGATTTCAGCAAAATAGGCAGCAAAGCTAACATAGAACTTTTTTACTATACTTCGGATTTCGGCATATCGCTTCTCAGGAAATGACCGCGCAATATTTTGAATGACTACTGTTTTCCTGTATCCGATTACGTAATAACCAAGCAAAAATGTAAATGAAGCCATTGCATATAGAAACTTCATTGGTATCAAACTCGCGGCATACACTAAACCATAAATACACCTGTACACAAGGGTTTGTAGGGCTCTCTTCATTTTCTAAACTTAAAATCCGATTTTTTGAACCAACCTCCCCATCATTTTTTCCGGGTCTGCGGCATTTCAGGACGCAAACCTACCACCAAATATTGATGAGATAATATTTTATCTTTTCCGTTTGGGATAATATTTCCACCACTCCAACTGCTTTTATTGATGAACCGGTAGCAGCAGCAGCAATAGAGAAATGAACAGGGACGCAGCAAACAGGGTCGGTTTTCGGCAAATGAAAGAAAAAAGGGGAAAGTCATTTTTCAATGACTAATCCCCCGTCAGAAGAGAAAAATGCCAATTAATCTTTGATCTGTCCTGTTTTTTTAAGCCACCTGAAAGACAGGTATAAAATGAGCAAAAATGACAGTATGCCAATCAATAAGTAATTCCGGGTTTGAACGTTGTAAGCAGTAACCTCCGGATAGTTGAGCAGAATGAGAAGGGTTATACCACAAAGCCAGATGAATTGCGTGCCATGTTCCCGCAAGAGCCACCTTCTCCAATTGAAATACATACTCGAAAATGTATCTCTGATGCCTGAAAAATTTATTCCCCATCTGCTTACGAGTTCAGTGTACGCATCGTATGCAAATCCAAATTTACCACGCAGGAATTTTTCTTCTGCCAGGATTATGGATTGGTAAATGAACAGGAAAACGGGAATCATAGTACAAACAAAATACACTGAATTGGATAAGATGCCAACGCCCAGCAACATCAGGATATTTCCAATATACAAGGGGTTGCGGGTATGCCTGAATATTCCCCGGGTAACCAGTTCATCCGCGTGGGGCTTCCCATTCATGCCACCACGGCCGATATAGGCAAGGCCAATGGTACAGCCCCGGATCAATTGACCGGATATTGTTACCGACAACCCTGTTACGATTGGCCATATATAATAATTGTTGCCAAACATTTCCCTGCTGAACAGATCCGGCGATGGAATAAATAAGGCACCATAAAACAATATGAAAACCCAGTTGCGGTACTTGAAAAAGAAATTGCCAATGCTGACCATAATAAAAAGTGTAATTATTTAATAGCGATAAGTCCGGAAAAATTATACCATTTGAAAAACACTTCACAGGTTTTGAAACCAACATCTCCAAGCAGGCTGATATTTTCACTAAGCTTATAAGGGATGAGTACATTTTCCAGCGCCTCCCTTTTTTGTGAAATTTCCAATTCACTGTAATGGTTTCTCCTTTTATAATCGTAGTAATAATTGATGAAGTCCCGATTAAATGAACTGTCTTCCGTCAATATTTTTTCTACAAGGATAAGCGCGCCACCCGCCACCATTCCATCACTGATATTTCGCAATAATTTTTCCCGGTGAACGGGGCGAATGAATTGCAGGGTGAGACAAAGCACCACAACAGAAGCGTTGGAGATCCTGGTGTCACCATTGAGATCAGCAATCTCCAGCAGACAGGGCCTTGAAACACCCACTTCTTTTAGCTTCATGCCGCATTTCTCCAGCATTTCAGAAGAATCATCGATGCCGATGAATTGTATTCAGCTCTCCGGACGCTTGCGGTTTCGCCGCCC
>CAZGSG010000551.1:0-2941 GCA_964528095.1 uncultured Terrimonas sp. | reverse complement strand
AAATACAACTAAGTTCGAAGTCGAAAAGTTAGAAATCCGGAAATGCTTATTTCAAATAGGCCCCCCGAATTTTTCCCTGTGCTACCTCTACGAAAATATGATCTCGTAAAGTAGTAGCAATAGAGAGGCCGATATAATCGGGGTGTACAGGAAAACTATTATGGCTTCTTTCTACAAGTACAAGTGTTTGGATTTTTTTTGGATGAAATGCCAAAAAAGGTTTCAATGCG
This sequence comes from uncultured Terrimonas sp., assembly GCA_964528095.1. Classification (GTDB taxonomy): domain Bacteria; phylum Bacteroidota; class Bacteroidia; order Chitinophagales; family Chitinophagaceae; genus CAZGSG01. Next base: position 2,711 of record CAZGSG010000551.1, on the reverse strand, counting down.
TACAGCAACGTTCTTCCACTATTGGCTACATCATCTACCAAAATAATCACTTTATCGTTAAAGTCCATTTCCTGGCTAAGGGTGACATCATTTGGCTCGCGTTTATCCAGCGCGACAGAGATCAATTCCGTTTTCACCGGTGAAAACTCCGCCAACATCTCCCGGATGCAGGTAGCTACCACACTCCCGCTTTCGCGGATACCTGCCAGGATGATCAGCTCTTCTTCCCCGTTTTTTTCAAGGATCTCCAGGGCCATCCTGCGCATTTTTCGCTCCGCTACGGTCTGGTCCAGTATATAATTACGTGTATCAGTTGCCATACTATTTGCATTACAGCCCGTAAATTAGCGATAGAAAGAATATTATCCTTCAATTCAGCGGAGATAATTTGAAGATTGATAAGTTAGACCTGCTGACGAAAGAGTGGCTAGCTAAAAAAAACAAATGGTGTGAATAGTAAAGATTCGCTTAAAACAGGTCAGTGATTTCTGCTTTTTAAATTAAACCGGTCTTCTAACATAAGTTACCGGGTCTTATAGTCATTACAGTACAAGGGTCTTTAAAACCGGCCCGGTATGACAGGTTTTATTTGTTCTTTTCAAGCAATATCACAGTATTTTACGATTAACTTACTACCAGTTCCATTCCAAATGTAAAATTCAAAACCGGAGTTCTTTAGGTAATACGGAGGCTATTTTTTAATTTTTACTTTTGAATTTTGAATTGAAATGGAATCGGCAAACCGAATTATCTGTAATTCAACCCATTTAAAATACAACCCGTAAATTAGCAATTGTAATTTTATCCCATGCAGATAGTACAACAGGTTCTGTTTATTCTTCTCAGTGGTCTTGCCATCTGGTTTTTTACAAAAAAAGCCAAAGAGATCATCCGCAATATCCGGTTAGGCAGGGCTCAAGACCTGACGGATAATCCTGGTCTGCGCTGGCGCAATATGCTATTGCTTGCTTTCGGACAGAAAAAAATGTTTCGTAATCCATTGGTTGCCGTATTGCATTTCTTTGTATATGCCGGTTTTGTTATTATCAATTTGGAAGTGCTGGAGATTGTATTGGATGGTATACTGGGCACGCATCGTTTATTTTCTGCACCATTGGGTCGTGTATATGCATTTCTCATCAATTCTTTCGAAATACTGGCGGCCCTTGTGCTCGTATCCTGTGTCATATTTTTAATACGACGGAATATCATTAAACTGAAACGTTTTATCGGGAAAGACCTGGATGGCTGGCCAAGAAGCGATGCCAACTATATCCTGATCACGGAGATCGTACTGATGACACTTTTTCTTACCATGAACACTGCTGACAGGGCTTTACAGTTGCAGGGCAATGAGCACTACCACGACACGGGCAATTTTGTTATCAGTGGCCTGTTTGCAGGCCAGTTGCAATCATTATCCTCCTCCACACTCATACTGATTGAAAGGGGTTGCTGGTGGCTGCACATCGTGGGCATCTTCGCCTTCTTAAATTATCTTCCTTATTCAAAACACCTGCATATTATTCTTGCTTTTCCCAATGCGTATTTTGCAAGACTTGATCCACTGGGTGAAATGGAAAACATGCCTTCTGTTCAGAATGAGGTACTATACGCCATGCAACCCGAGCTGGCCCCTACCGGTGATACCGCTGAAGTGCCAAAAAAATTCGGCGCAAAAGACGTGCAGGACCTGGGATGGAAAAACCTGCTTGATGCTTATAGCTGCACAGAATGCGGTCGCTGCACGGCTGCCTGTCCTGCCAATATCACGGGCAAAAAACTATCTCCCCGCAAGATCATGATGGATACAAGAGACAGGGCTGAAGAGATCGGAAAAAACATCAACAAGAACGGAGAATACAAAGAAGATGGGAAGTCGTTGTTGCACGATTATATTACTACTGAAGAACTTCGCGCATGCACTACCTGTAATGCCTGTGTAAAAGAATGCCCGGTCAGTATCAATCCCCTTGATATCATTCTGCAATTACGACGCTACCTGGTAATGGAAGAAAGTAACGCGCCGCAGGAATGGAACGCGATGTTCAGCAATGTTGAAAATAATTTCGCGCCCTGGAAGTTTAGTCCTGATGAGCGGGATAAATGGGTGGAGGAAATTCAAAATTCAAAATGAAAAATTAAAAAATAGCCCCTGTTTCATGTAAAGAACTTCTGTTTTGAATTTTGCGTTTCTTAATTTTCCTGATGAGACAAGAAGTGTCAGGAGATTTCTTATTGATCCGTGCCTCCTTATTTTGAGCTTGAATTTTGAACGAAATCAGGAATAAAGTACGGCACGAACGAAAAGAATAATCACCTGTGATTCCGTGTTAAAACAAACTTTTTACTCCCCATCCATTGCCGGGGTTTTAACCCAGGGTGAGTCAACAAAAAACGATAGAACTGTTAGCATGAAAATTTCCTCCTTTCCTTTTCAAACAATCGAATGGTCTCTTGTGCCCAAAGAAGAACATCCCGGGGAAACGGGCATGGCTCACTGGCAGATAAAACAACTAAATGATATAAGGATAAGAAAGGTTGAATATTCTCCCGGCTATAAAGCCGATCACTGGTGTAAAAAAGGGCATATCATTCTGTGCATGGAAGGAGAAATGGACACGGAACTGGAAGATGGCCGTATCATGAAACTGAAAACGGGTATGACTTATTTTGTTGGAGACAACAATGAAGCACACCGCAGTAGCACA
>CAZGSG010000550.1:0-2942 GCA_964528095.1 uncultured Terrimonas sp. | reverse complement strand
GAAAAATCCCTTCTCTGCATCGAATGCCAGGGTGCGGATACCAAATCGATGCATCTTTTGATCGATGATCCTGCCACCTGACCTGATCACAGAAAAAACGCGATAGAGATACGGATCTTCCAGCGCCCACTTCCTTGGATTACCAACCAGCATTTTTTGGTTGACGGTTATCTTACCATTGACGGGCAGGGATATTGCCTGTTCTTTTGACTGTACAAGCACCTTTCCGTTTCGATCCGTTATATAGGAGGATACAGTACAATTGGAAATACCAGGAGCATTATTTTCCACGCTTGTTTCAACAGATACCGTTGCTGTATTCCCCTTTACATCGGCATACACAAATGGCCCCTCATCCGTGATATGCGTATTATCATACTCATTCAGCCATACATGCCTGTAAATACCCGCACCTTCATAAAACCAACCCTCGTACTGTGTAGCATCCACTCTTACAACTATTACATTGTCGCTGTTAAATCCTATATAATCCGTTATATCATAGGAAACCCCAATATAACCACTCGCGTTATTCCCTAGGTAAAACCCGTTTATCCATACTTTCGCATCCCGGAAAATGCCATCAAACTGTAATTGAAAACGACGACCCGAATCGGCTTTATTGATCAAAAGATGTTTGCGGTACCAACCAATACTTGTTTCAGGAAATAATCCGCCAACCGGCTTAAATCCATGCGCTACCACATCGGTATTGGATGAATTTACAAAAGGCAATTCAACAGCCCAGTCATGCGGCAAATCGAGACTGCGCCAACTACTATCGTTATACTTATTATCAATGGCTGTTTTTTTTGCAGCACCCGATTTTGAAAAGATCGTGGTGATCCCGAAATTAAAGTCCTTCTCCGGCTGGCTGGCGTTTCCAAAATGAAACTTCCATCCTTTATCCATACTCAGTTTTTTTCTTACGGGAGACTGTGAAAAAACGTGCTGGCTGAATACGCACGATAGAATAAAAAAATAGAAAAATAAATGCTTCATGAAATAAACTATTTGTTTGGCTGCTTACCAGTTGTATAGAATTCCCCTTCCGTAGAAACGGACGGGGGTCTTGCTTAACTTGATATGCAGAAAAAAATCGGCCATTAGTTGAAGGCGTTCAAAGCTGCTGTGGGCTTACCGGTATTATCAAATGCGCCGAGTGTATAGCCCTGCCAGTTGTTATAGCTTTGTGGTTCCCAATAGAGCACACCCAGTCCTTTCTGATCGGGTACCGATTTCACTTTGGCTATAATATCATTGAGGAATTGACCGCAAACAGCGGGCTGATCCCAACTCATTCCAACCTCGCATACGATCACTTCTTTGTTATAACGGGTTACCATATCGTTCATATTGACCAGGCATTGCGCAGTAAGTGTGGACCAATTGGCCACAGTAGGATAGAGCGACATACCGATCACATCCCATTTGGCACCATTCGTTTTCAGACCATCAAACATCCATCTGAATAAAGCGTTGTCGAAACCATTTGAAATATGAACGATGACTTTTGCTGTCGGGAACACTTCCTTCACTGCATCATAACCGGCATTGATAAGTTGCGCGAAACTGGCCATATTCGTCGAAGCTTTTCCGTCGGGCCACAGCATACCATTATTGGTTTCATTACCCACAGAAACCCATTCGGGTGTAACAGCAGCTGTCTTCAACGCGTTCAATACATCCCTGGTATGTGTGGCAAGTGATGTTTTCATGGTAGTAAAGTCCTGTGTCGCCCAGGCTGCTGGTTTATTCTGCTGACCGGGATCAGCCCAGCTATCGCTGTAATGAAATACGATCATCACACGCATACCTGTATTTTTTGCTCTCACCGCTTTGGCTACCACATCGGCAGTATTATTCCAGCCACCTGCAGGATTTACCCATACGCGTAAACGAATAGTATTCATGCCAAGTCCTTTCAATATCTGCATCCCTTCCTGCTCTACTCCTGCACTCGTATAGAATTTTTTTCCCGATGCTTCCATCTGGGTGATCCAACTGACATCTGCACCTTTTACAAAACCGGTAGCAGGTACTACAGGTGGTGGTGCAGGTGGCGGATCAACAGGAGTGCCGGTACTTTTTTTACAGGAAAGACCCAGTGTTAAAAAAAAGATGCCTATCAAAGCCAGGAAACGGATGACCATAAGACGTTTTTCATTCATAGTGTATAAATTAAGTCAGTCTTCTACAATATTCCCGATATTTTCTAAAGTATTTTATACGTGTAGTTTCCGGGTACACTGATATCCAGTATCACCTGGTGCGATCCGGGAGTAATGGCGATATTCGCTCCATCGTAATCGAGGCTAAGATCTGCGCCCGTATCACCAAAATTGATTGGCCAGTCATTGTTAGCCCTGAATTTAAATCCGCCTGCCGACGGCACATTGATAGTGGCTGTCCATTGTTTGGTCACCGTGCTATAGGTCATGGGCGCGTCTGCAGCCCAGTTATTAAAATCGCCGATCATACTCCAGCTATTGATCCTGGTGCCGCTCCAGGTATTGGCGCTGGTATTTGCTTTTAGCAGGTAATACCCGGCAGAAGGAACAAAGAGATTACCTCCCGTGGTATTAAAAGTGCCGCTCACATTATTGCCTGCGGTAGTGCTGCTGGCCCATCCATAGGTAATATGATTCCAGTCGGGCTCACTTGTATATTTAAACAGATTGGTACCGCCTGCAGGAATATTCACATATCCTTCATATATGCCATTACCAAGTTTTGAAGATATTTTTGCAGCGGTTGGCGGATCCCATCCCTGGTAGTCGCCAGGTACCCATAGTGAAGGATAATTTATTATAACAAGATAAGGCGTTACCGTCACGGTCAGTTTACCGGAGTAAATAACCAGGGAATCACTCAATGTAGATTTCACCCGCACATCCAACTGGCCGGCACTGCCCGGTGCGATTCCTCGCAGTAAAGCAAGC
>CAZGSG010000549.1:0-2951 GCA_964528095.1 uncultured Terrimonas sp. | reverse complement strand
CGGACTTATATGAGTTGCCCAGTATCTCGCGTAGTCGAGTCCTTTTACCATTTTGGATGTAGTTCCATCAAACTTATAGTCAGTGGCATTCACATGACTTGCGGAAATATCAATCTTAGTGGTAACATTAGCGCCACTGGCATCCTGTGTTACATATTCACCGTTCAGCCTGGCATGCGGCACTCCACCTCCGCCTTCCGCGGTGTACTTGACATCAGCGCCTCTTACGCCCGCAAACACATCCTGCAGATTCGCCATTGCTCCAAAACTATACCCGAGATTATCTAAGAATGAATTGCCTTTCTTGCCGAGGTATCCAAATTCCCCTGTTTCAAGATTAATAGATGCTGCTCCAAAACTGATCGATACGGGCATCATTCCCCCGCTTAGCATCGACATGCCTATAGAGCTGTACATGGAACTGAACATGATACCCATAGTATTGGCCATAAAACCTCCTCCTGCGGCAATTGAGGCTGAGCAATATCCCGACATACCACCTATGGCGGCACCGCCGATTATATATCCCCATGCTTTTAAATCTCCAATACTATAACCCTTGGCAGCAGCAATCTGGTAACCAGTATACCCGCCCACAACGGCACCTACTATAAATGCGATGACTAATGGATTCTTTCCGTCGGGGTCAATAAACTGTGTAGGGTTGTTGGCCATTGCTGTATAAGGCGATGCAAACCTTGTCACAGGGTCCTGTACCCACCATCTTCCAAGCTGCGGATCATAAAACCTGGCGGCAAAATCATATTCTTCGAGGCCACTGCCATCATAAAATTCTCCGCTTTGCATTTCCTTGCCCTGGTAGCCTGCCGTCACCTGTTTACCAAATGCGCGACCACTCAACCCAAACATGGTAAGCCCCTGGGGATAATAATGTTCTTCTTCAATGATCGGCCCGCGGTTATGCACCACCTGCAGGTTGTCAAAATAAACATCCTGGTTGCTCTCATTACTACAGTATACATACAGGTAGCCACTCTTTATCATATTAATGCCGGTGATGCTGTGCGATTTGATGACATCGGCATTTACATGCACCAGGTCGAAACTGCTTCCATTCTGAACAGGCTTAAATTGTTCATCAAATAAAACCCAGTTGATATAAGCTTTCGGTGTTGAACCACCTGGGTTCGGAACTGTGCCCAGCCAGGTATTCAGGTTGCCTGTAGTAGCCGCGTTGCCGTTGAGCACACCACCGGTAGCAGCACCTTTGCTTCCTCCTGTCACTGCGGCTGTACCCGCGAATGCATTGATAAAAGATGACAGTACGCCGCTGACCGGGTAACTGTTCACAGTACCAGCGCCATTGTTATGCCATACACTTTTGCCAAACACATTTACTACATCACCTGCCATTACTTTCAGCGCTATACCCATGCCAAAGCGATCGCCTGATAGTCCGTTCAGTTTATAAAGATTGGCGCTTGCTCCATTGGGATTGATAGTGGGATCTGGCGGAGCCGGTACACCATTATTATTCAGATAGCCGGTTCCCGATACACCCGACCACCAACCCAGCGAAGACGTTGGTATTACATGGTTGACATCATCTACAATATTATAAAGCAATTTTTCACTGGCTACCGAACCGGTTTCAAGTGTGGCAGCGGGATAGGTATCGTTGAGTTGCTCATCCGTTAGCGTCACTCTTACATTGCCGAGATGATCCTTTATATAATAATCGAATGCGTAATAAGGCGCGGTATAGGGAGGATAAACAATTCTTGCCCTACCTTCTTCATGAGTCATATACTGGAGCGCGTCAGCTACATTCAGTGATGATAAAGCACCATTGCTGTAAGATTTGGACTGGTAAACCGCTCCTCCGATATATGTTGTGGTGGTAGTGATATTGGTGACATGGTTTGCACTTGCATGAAAAACTGTTACACCATTTTCCTGGGCCACTTTTTTCAGTTTATTACCTGCCGCGTCGTAAGTATAGGTGATAGTGCCTTTACCTGTAATTGTTACCTGCGAAGGAAGATTGAGTGGATTATAGGTAATTGAAGAAATGTTCTTATTGATATCGGAGACCTTATTTCCCATCACATCATATCCGTAGTCAACCGAGGAAACAGTCTTGCTGCCTGCATAATGGAAATCTCCCAGCTTCGACTGTGCGTTATTCGCATTGTCGATCACATTCTGCAGTTTATTACTTACCTCGCTGTTCATGTAGTTGTAGGCCAGGTTGTCAACCGCAGGTCCGCCACCTAATATAAAACCATTCTGGTCCATGGTTTTAATATTGCCATTCAGATCATAACTGATGCTGTTTACAGAATAGTCGATATAGGTCTTATCCCAACCAGATCCCCCGGTATTCTGCAGGTAATTGGCTGCCGTCAGCTGGTTGATATTATCATAAGTATAATCGTATTTTCTTGGTACGCCATCGCCTTTTGCTTTCCAGACCAGGCCCGTAATATTGCCATCATATCTGGCAGCAGCGAAAGTAGTGGTGCCATTGGTTGTAGCGGTCTTATCATAACCCAGCTCTTCGCCAAAATAATTGGAGTTGTTACCGGTTTGCGTAAAGTTCTTATTGATACCGGTAGGCCATCCACGTACATTGTAGTCAAAGTTGAGTGTTTCAATAGGCGCTGAGGAGGCGTTTGTTCCAACCGTTTTTGTCTTCAGCACTCCAAGTTCATTATATGTATAGGTGGCGATTGTTTTTTCGGGTGTATTGATCACCGTAGCACTTGGAGTAGTATTGATCGTAGTACTGATCGTTTTGGTTATTGATGTTAAACGGCCCACTGTGCCATAATTCATTTTTGTCAGTACCCGGTGTGTTTGCGTTGTGCCTGTAGCTTTTGTCTGTTCTTCAAGAATACGAAGTACAAGCCCTGTCCAGCCATATTGAGTGGTCACCTTATCTATTCCCCCGGTGCTGTTGGTTCCCTGAGTCTGGATTACACGGTCAT
>CAZGSG010000548.1:1608-2955 GCA_964528095.1 uncultured Terrimonas sp. | reverse complement strand
AGTTAGTCATTTAAGCGATGCTCAGGGCCTTCGTTTATTTTTGATACAGCCTCTTACTTGTTTTAAGCAACCGTTCAAATCAACTTGTCATTCAGTGGCTACAGGTTATTGCAAAAACTCTATATTTTTGTTCGATCTTACCGGTTGCTATGCTAAATACCTATTTCCGTTCTTATTCAAAATGGATACAAAAAAGCGGGTTATTCTTTTTTTGTTTTCTTTTTTTACAATCAGTGGCATATCCACAAAACTATAACTATGTTATAAGACAATACAATTCGGAAAACGGGCTACCTCAAAATAGTGTCAAGGCTATCAGATTCGATAAAAGTGGATTTTGCTGGCTGGCTACAGAATCTGGCATTGTCAGGTTCGATAACAATAATTTTAAGCATTACGGAAGTGATATCATAAAAGGGCTTACAAGTGAAAGGATCTCGGCAATGATGTCCGATACTGCAGGAACTATAGTGGCACAGGGTCTCGGTTTTCAAAACATCAAAATAGACGGTTCCTCCTCCCTTTATTCTTACTTACCTGCGTTATCAGATACCGGTGTAACATTTGTTACAACAGGATACCTCACCATAAATCCCACAATGGATAGTATATGGCAGGCTATCCATAATAGTAAAACGATTCCTGTTATTAAATCGCCGGGAGGTCTGAAGAACGGAGATATCTACCTTTTCCTGGGAAATGATGCCTGGTTTATCAGCAAATCAACTGCTGTCAGACTGAAGCCAAATGAAACGGAACCAGTTGGCAGTATGGTGATCAATGATAACTATTATTTACAGATATGGGCGGGCAACCAGATAACAACCTGGGATAACGGAATCGGGAAGACAGGACATATTGATGGAGATATTGCTAGCAATAAATATTTCCTCAAAGGAAATTTTACTGCATTATGGTGTGAGCAGGGCGCATTCATCTACGCGGGGGAAAGTCTTTACGAGCTCTCCTACAAAAATGGGAAAGTGGATAGCAGGTGCGTTGTAAGCAATCTCAACCTGGAAATACCGCTTTGCATTGCATATCGGCCGGATCTCAACACTTATTTTATTGGCACAGGTACACAAGGCATGTTCGCCATCAAAGTATCAGATTTTATGTATGCTAAGATCCCATCGGAATCCGGCCCTGAAAACTATTATACCATCGGGAAGACATCTGAAGACGATATTGTGGTGACCAATGCAATAGTACAGCCTGATAACACTTCCTTCTATGCGCCTCTGTACAACAGCCGCAGCAGGGCAATGTATACCGATAGTGCGGACAGAGTCTATTATGAAAGCGAATTTCAACTATTCCGTTATGATGCCAGAACAGGGATCATAG
>CAZGSG010000548.1:0-1508 GCA_964528095.1 uncultured Terrimonas sp. | reverse complement strand
CATACTATTTCCCGTTCCATACTTGATTCCTTTTCTATTCGAAATTTTTATCTGGACAAACAAAACAGGCTATGGATAGGCACAGATAGTAAAGGCTCGTTCTTGTATGCGAACAACGAATTGCACCCTTTGCCTTCAGGCCCCAGGGGAGCGTTTAGTTCCATTCACTCTTTTATAGATGACAATAATGGCAATTTCTGGTTACCTACCAATAACGGATTGTATAAAGTGCCCGTTACTGCATTAGCTGATTTTGTAACTGCCAAAACAAAATCAGTTTTCTGTTTTACGTTCAATAATGCAAATGGATTAAGAACGAATGAATTTAACGGAGGTGCTGATCCTAATTTTCAATGGTTAAAGGATAGTGCTTTGATCTTACCATCAATTGATGGACTCATAAAATTCTATCCCAACCGGCTTACATCTGTTTTCTCTCAGGAAAGAATTTTCATAGATGAAATATCGATAGACGGGCAGTCAATTGCATTAACCACAATCAATGAAACCATTCAACTAAAACCGACATTCCGGACTTTGAGTATTAAGGTTGCCTGTCCCTTTTTTGGTAATAAAGAAGATTTGACGCTCGAATACAATCTCGGAGACGATACCGATCAGTGGCTTCCGGTTCCTTCTTCCGGAATCATTTCTATCAATACATTACCTGCCGGTGATTACACATTGATCTTTCGCAAAGCTGGCAGCAATAAAGATACTCCCAATGGAAGTGCTGCAATAAAAATAATAGTTACACCGTTTTTCTATCAAACCGTCTGGTTCTTATCGGGTGTAGTGTTGCTAATAGTTTGCCTGGGCTATTTGTATTCAAGAAGACGTTTAATCAAACTGGAAAAAGAGAAGATTAAAATCGAAGAAATGGTGGAACTCAGAACAGAAGAGTTAAATGCGGCTATACAACAATTGGAGAACTCAGAAACAGCTTTAAAACAAAGCAATCATGTAAAAGAACAGATAATAGCAACTGTTTTACACGATATCAAGTCGCCGCTGTTTTCCATGAGAATTGCAGGCAAATCGCTGGTCAGGAACTGGAATAACAGCAATGATGAAAATTTAAATCAGGTAATAGGCCTTAATCAGTTAATCGGAGAATTAGGCCGCTTTACCGACCAGTTTTTCTCCTGGGCAGCAAGTCAGCAAGAGCATTTTAAAGTAAAAAAGACAAAGTTCTCACTACAGCAAATTTTCGGAGATATTGAGGCATTGTTCAAAGAAATTTTACAGGTAAATAATAATAAGTTCTCTATACCCGAAACAAATATCCAATGCTATACGGATAAAGAAATATTGGTATTGATCCTAAGGAATCTGGTAGATAATGCCAATAAGAACACAGAAAATGGAATAATCAGCATAAAAGCCACACTCATACCGGAAGGTTTGCAAATCCAGGTATCAGATACAGGAAAGGGACTGAATACTTTTCAGATTGAAAACTTCCTTAACAGAGATAAAGCTGTAAAGAACGGCCGGATGGGGAGCGT
>CAZGSG010000547.1:0-2959 GCA_964528095.1 uncultured Terrimonas sp. | reverse complement strand
TGTTATTTTCCGGCATGCCAGCCAGGAGTCAGCACACGCAGCCAACCATTTTTTCAATCGCGCAGTTAAGATCCGACTATCAACTGGCAGTAAAGGCACTGGAAGAAGCCCATCCCGGATTGACCCGTTTTATTAAAAAAAATGACTGGACCACAATGGTTGCCCGAACCGGGAAACAATTGAACAAACCGATGGACCAGGCTTCTTTCTACAAGATCATGTACCCCCTGATCGCGGCTATACACTGCGGACATACCAAACTGTATCCTGAAGGAAAGCCAGATGACAAATACCCCTTTCGTAAAGAAAAGTTATTTCCGCTTAAACTTTATTTCACCAACAACCGCGCTTATGTATACTACAGTTACGCAGCGGAGAGTAGCATCCCTCCCGGCAGTGAGATAATCTCCATCAATGGAAAATCGATCAATGTCATTACAACAGCGCTTAATAAACTGATCACCGCTGATGGCGATAGCCGTGCCGCGAAAAAAGAAGAGCTGAACCAGTTCTTTGCCGGCTACTACAGCACGTTTATCGACAGCAGTACCAGTTACACCATTCGTTATACTTACAGGAATAAAATAAGCACCCTGCGTACTGAAGGGGTATCACTTGACCAGATTCTTTCAATAGATAAAAAACATGAACAGCCTGCAGGTTTACCTTTACGTCTTGAATTCCCTTCTGATAAAACGGCCGTATTGACTATCGAAAGTTTTTATGTACCACAGGATATCCAGGATTTCAGGTTATTTATTGATAGCGCTTTTGCGGTCCTTAAGACAAAAGGAGTTTCCGCTTTGCTCATTGATCTGCGCAACAACGAGGGTGGTATTGAGGAACATGGCGGTTATCTTTACCAATACCTTAGTGCCAAACCATTTACTTACTATGATAAAATAAAAGTAGCCAGCAAAGAGCCTTTCAGCTTTCGCCAATATGCATGGCTGCCCCCGCAATACGACGCGGCATTATCGATGATAATAGAAAAGAATGGCGAATTCTTATGGCCTATGCAGGAATACCTTTCCGAAAAAGCGCCACTGCCCAATGCTTTTAACGGCAAGGTCTGCATACTTATTAATGGACGTAGTTTTTCTGTGACCACAGAACTGGCGGCGATTGCACATTATAATAAACGTGCAATACTGATTGGCGACGAAAGTGGCGGCGCGTATGCAGGCAATAATAGCGGTGTATTCGCTGTACTCACCCTGCCGGAAACAAAACTGGTAATCGGTATCCCCCTGCTTGCTTATTATATGAACCTGCCGGGTTATCACGGAACTGCGGGCATCCCGCCACAACGGGTGGTGATACCGCAGATAAGCGACCTGATCCAGCACAAAGATCCTGTACTGGAATATGCGCTGAAATTTGTTGTTGATCAACATTAAAACCGTTAATCCTTTCAGGACAAAGCAGAATAGCTATGTTTTTAATAAATTGAGCACCTATTATTTTCAAGCGTTTTTAACCCATGCAGTATACGATCAGGCTACGCGACAAATGGTTGCGACTAATAGGTATCCCCTTTATCGCTTTTATGTCGCACCTTATCTTCTTCAATGAAAACCATAGAGGTCCGGAGATCTATTCGTACTGGCAGGTGTTGCTAATTTCTATGGCAGAGGGCATTCTTTTATGGGAAACAAACCGGTTGGTGTTATTGTACTTTCATAACAGGTATCCCCTAATGCAGCAATCGGGCAAAAGGATCTGGCTGATATTATTAAGCTGCATGTTTGTCACCATCCTCATCCGCTATGTAAATATCTGGTTCTATGACAAAACATTATTCTGGGGTTATCTTTTCCCACGCGAAGGCTATTTTTACAATATCCTTATCGCACTGCTTTACGTGATCATTATGGCCAGCGTATATGAAGGCATTTTTTATTTCAGGCAATGGAAAAGAACGCTGCAGGAAACAGAAGCGCTGAAAAGAGAAAACCTGGAGACCCAATTACAATCGTTGAAAGTACAGATCAATCCTCATTTTCTTTTTAATAACCTGGGCTCGCTTTCTTCATTGGTAATGGAAGATCAAAAAAAAGCCGTACTCTTTATCCGCGAACTATCTTCCGTATATCGTTACCTCTTACAGGCAAATGAGAAACACCTGACAAGTCTAAAGGCTGAACTGGAATTCATCGATCATTATTTTCATTTATTAAAAACAAGATTTGCGGAAAGCGTGCGACTGGACACCCATATCGCTGATCAGTATCTTGAACGATTAATACCGCCCCTCACCCTTCAATTGCTGGTAGAGAACGCCATAAAACACAATGCCATACTGCCGAACGAGCCGTTGATCATCACTTTATCTGTTGATGACAGTCAACAGTTAGTTGTTTCCAATACAATAAGATCCAAAGCCACAGTAATGGAAACCAGTAAACTCGGTCTGCGGAATATCCGTGAGAAATACCGCCTGCTTGGTTATGCGCAGGTGCAGGTCAGCAAAAGAAATGACCTGTTTGTAGTAGCTGTTCCTCTTATTAAAAACCAGCAACTATGAATATACTGATCGTGGAAGACGAAAATCTGCTGGCGCGTGAGCTGGAGCAAATGGTAATCGACCTTGAGCCTGCCGCTATTATAGCAGGGCGCACCATTAGTATTGCCTCTACCATCGACTGGCTGAATAGGCATGAAAGACCAGATCTTATTTTAATGGATATTGAACTGGGAGACGGACAGTGCTTTGAGATATTCCAGCATACAGATGTGAGAACACCCGTCATCTTTACGACAGCTTATGATGACCATACCCTGAGAGCATTTAAAGTAAATAGCATAGATTATCTGCTAAAGCCGATTGAAATAAACAGCTTACACGCTGCTTTTGAAAAATTCAGGACATTCTACTATCGACAAGAGCAGGCATTAACAACGAATATTCAAACCCTGATCGGGCAATTGCAACAAACAACCTCCGGAAAATACAAAG
>CAZGSG010000546.1:0-2980 GCA_964528095.1 uncultured Terrimonas sp. | reverse complement strand
TGCAAGATGAAGTGAAATGACCCGCTTATCAAGTGAAGCCCGGTTGAGTCGGAGATTTTCCGGGTTGAAACGTAGTATCGGGTTATTGTGGGTCATATTTCCTCTGCTATTCACAAACTCAGTCAAGTAAGCTATGCCATAATCATCGTATCTTAGAGACGTCCAACATGATAAAATATTCCCTATATAGTTTAGTCGCATGCGTATTGTTTTTGCCGATTCTGACCGGGCACAGGAATGTGAAAAAAGAAACAACGCTTCCCCGAAAACAGGTGCTGCTTTGGAGCGCTGACTGGAGTGCCGATGATCAACTGATTGCTGTGGGTGGTGACGATAGCCTGCTAAAAATCTATGACAGCAGGAATTTAAAATTATTTAAGTCTTATCGCATTCAAAGCATGATCAGGCAACTGCGCTGGCATCCCCAAAAAAATAACCTGGCTATAGCTACCAATGACGATGCGGTAAGTATTTTGGATACGAAAACAGGCACATTCACCAAACTCAGTGGCATAAAGTATGGCGCCAGGGGGATCGGTTGGAATTTTAATGGTCAACTTCTTGCTACAGCAGACAATGATGGGCAGGTTAAAATATGGAATGACAGTGGGAAGCTGCTCCGCGTAATAAAGAATGAGACGGGGAACAGTTTTTTTTCATTGGACTGGCATCCACAGAAAAATCTTATTGCAGTAAGCGGCGATGATGTACGGATCTTTGATACAGCGGGGAAATTGATCACCCGCTTTCAACATAGAAAAGAAAATACGGGCGTTCTTGCAATTCGCTGGCATCCTTCGGGTGATCTTTTTGCGACGGCCGATTATGGGCACGATAAGGATGGCATTCCTTCCATTCTTCAGTTTTGGAAACAGGATGGAACACTGATTAAAACCCTGAATGGGAGTAAAGCAGAATACCGGAATGTGCAATGGAATAAGAAAGGAACGCTCCTGGCATCCGCCAGCGATGCGCTGCGGATATGGGACAGGGATGGTAAATTATTGTTTACAGGAAGGTCAGAAGACCTCTTATGGGGATTGGACTGGAACAGCCAATCCACGCAGCTCATAACAACAAGTCTAAACGGGCATATTAAACGCTGGACGGCGCAGGCTAAACTACTAAAAGAAGCAAGCGAATAAAGAGTATCGCCATCAGGAAACAATTCGTTGCTGCGGGCTAAATCAATTCTTTGTTTCAATTTTGCTCGCCAATAGTAATAGAAATCCTTTATACACGCTATTGTGTAATATGGTCAGGTGGGTTTCCTCCTGCAGGGGCATGAACTCAGTATGCAAATTCTTTTTAGCTGCCGCCCTGAGTATTTCTGTAAGATGTTTTGCATCGTCTTCCATTTGTTTGCCCTCAGTACCCACTGAAATGTATACCCTTGTTTTTTTGTCGTCCTGCTTTTCCAGCAATTGCGGTGCTATTGTAAGAAGCGATTCATTGTCCCACCATAAACTGGGGCTGACAATGATATAGTTGTTAAACAGCCCGGGCTTTTTCAACAGGATTTCTGTGGCAAGCAGTCCGCCTAAGGATTGCCCGATAATTGTCGCTGAATGATTGACGCGATATTTTTTTTGAATGAATGGCTGCAATTCTTTTTCTATAAATGTGATGAACCTGGCGGAACTACCTGTTGTCGGGAAATCTTTTTTATCTTCCATTACCGTGGTCGGAAAAGTGAAATCTCTTTTCCTGTCAACATTTGCAATACCGACAACAATGGATTCTTCCATTTTTTCGATCATCGTCAAAAACTGCACAATCCCAACAATATGTACAAAGTCTTCATTGGCTGAACCGTCAAGCAAATAAATGACCGGGTATTTTTTTGCAGAGTCAGGGGAATATCCCTGGGGCAGGTAAATATTAAGTGTTCTGTTTTCGCCTAATTCCTTTGATTGCAATTGGTCAACAATACCCAGCACGAAAGCTGTTGGTTTATTCGTTGCCTGGGAGCTGTATTGTGCCATTGCGCTATTGGCAAACAGGCCGATTGAAAATAGTATTAGGAATTTTTTCATGTTTTTACTCTGATTCTATTTACAAAGATAGTTTTGCGAAGATAAGGAGGTGAATTGCGGGGCGCTTTTTTCTTTAGGAAGTTTGCTCAAAGATCGTTTTTACACGGAGCCACGGAGAATAAATAATTATTCATTTTAGTTGATGATTACTTTATGCTGAATATTCTTTTAAATAAAGGAGGCACGGAATTAGCATACTCTACCAACTCCGTGCCTCCCCATTTTGAGCTATCGTTTATTATTAGGATTATATCAGCAGTGAACTATAAATAGAAAGAATGATCACCAGTGCCTCCGTGTAAAAATCAAATAACAGGCCCGTCCAGCTTAATTAATTTTACAACACTGAGTCAATCTTCGCGAGATAAGAATACAGTTTTTCCATAATCAATTCCACTGGAAGATCTGCATTGGGATCAATTTCAAACGATTCATACCGGTCCTTTGGTTTTGTGCCGGCTGCAGGTTCCTGCAAACTTTTATCCAGGCAAAATCCCAGCATCAGTTTTTTCCGATTCAGCCAGAGATAGCCCAGCTTTTTACTTTTATAGGTGAAAAAAGGGATCTGGAATTTTCTTTCGTGAACGATTTGTGGATGGGCGCTAAGAATAAGATGGCGTAATGCCAGCAGGCAGCTTTGGTAGGGCTCCGGTTTACTCGCATAATAATTTTCCAGTTGACTGTTCATGCAGTGCGAAGTTATCAATTCCCTGGCAGCATGCTTGTAACGCAGTTATTCAGCCAAATATGGGGTAAATCCCGCCATTGCTGGCTTATGCTTTTCATGCGGGTGGTGCCGGTATAATTTTGAGGAAATTAAAACCACAAACATGAAACGCATACCTGTTGCACTTGTCTTCTTGTTAGCCGGTTTTTGCTGTTGTGCGCAAGCCATTAAATTCACCCCCTATAATTCAAAGTTTTAAAAGAAATGCCGCCTGTAC
>CAZGSG010000545.1:0-2984 GCA_964528095.1 uncultured Terrimonas sp. | reverse complement strand
GCGTAGATATTCAGCAGCGAGGCAACTTCGCTTTCGCCGGCTTCATTGGCAACCTTGACAAGATCGCCGATGCCGTAGCCGTTGACGGAATATCCCAGCTTCATCTGGGCTTCAACCTTGTCTCCCTCGGTGACCGCGACTTCCCGCATATTATCGCCGAATCGGCAAATCTTTGCTCCCTGTGCATCCTGCCATGCACACGCCGCACGTACCCAGACATTCAGCCGGTCAATGGCTTCCTGGTCTTGCCAGTGACCGACGATGACTTTACGGTTCTTTCGCATTCGTGTACAGATGAATCCAAACTCCCTGTCTCCGTGTGCAGACTGGTTCAGGTTCATAAAATCCATATCGATCTCACTCCAGGGAATATCCCGGTTGAATTGTGTGTGTAAATGCAGTAAAGGCTTTTGCAGGATCTTTAGGCCTGATATCCACATCTTGGCGGGAGAAAATGTATGCATCCAGGTAATGATGCCAATACATTTTTTAGAAGTATTTATTTCCTGGCACAAGGCAAAAATTTCTTCTGTTGACTTCAACACCGGCTTAAAAACGATGCTTACAGGTATAGCCGTTGATGTATTAAGCGAAGCCGCGATCTCTTTTGAATGTTCAGCTACTTTTTTCAATGTTTCTTCACCATACAAGTGCTGGCTGCCGGTGACGAACCAGAGCTCCAGTTCTTTTAGATTAGTCATATTATAATAAGATGATTTTTTTTAGAGGATTACCTGGTAAGGAATTTATAGACTGTTGTTTGTTTATATGTTTCGCCGGGCTTTAATATGGTTGTAGGAAAAGACGGTTGATTAGGGGAGTCAGGATAATGCTGTGTTTCCAGGCAAAGCCCCGCGTGTTTTACATACCTGGTACCATTGCTGGTATTGCCAAGTGTACCATCCAGAAAATTGCCGGAATAGAATTGTAGTCCTGGTTCAGTGGTCCATACTTCCATCGCCCGTCCACTCCCGGGGTCATAGAGTTCCGCTACTTTCTCAAGGCTATTACCTTTTTTATTCAATACCCAATTATGATCATAACCTCCATTCACCTTTGCGATCTCTTTTCCAATTGATTTAGCTGTAGTAAAATCCATCGGGGTTCCCTTTACATCGGGCAGCGAGCCGGTAGGAATGAGTTTGTCATTTACGGCTGTATATTTAGCGGCATCGATTTGCAATTCATGACCCAGTATAGTTGAGTCTTTGCCTGCGGATAAATTATAATACGCGTGGTTGGTCAGGTTGACAGGAGTGGCTTTATCAGTAGTGGCCGTATAGTCGATCTTTAATTCATTGGCGGTGGTCAGGGTATAAATGACCTTTACAGAAAGATTGCCAGGATAACCTTCTTCTCCGTCTTTGCTCAGGTATGTCAGTTGCAGGCTGCTATCACCGGCAAGTTTTTCTGCTTTCCAAACCACTTTGTCATAACCTTTATTACCTCCATGTAGTGTATTGCCATTATTATTTGCCGCTAACTGGTAACGCTGGCCATCCAGACTGAAACTGGCATTGGCAATACGATTACCATACCTGCCGATCAATGCACCGAAATAAGGATTGGTTTTTTGCAGGTACCCGCTCAATGAATCATAGCTTAATACAATATTTCCCTTGCTACTGTCTTTGGCCGGTGTAATGATCCCTGTTATTGTGCCACCATAGTTGATAATACTTACCTGTATCCCCGATGGGTTAGTAAGTGTGTATTTAGTGATAGACTCATTATCGTAGTTACCGAAAGCTGATTCTGTAATACCAAAACCGCTGGTGTTTTTATCGGCGGCTTCAGGCGTGTTTCCTGAATTATCATGACAGGATGTTAATGCAAGTAGTATACACAGCACTGGTAATTGAAGCAATCGTTTCATATCGTGATGTTTGGTTTTTGAATTTTATTGTAGCTGGTAACCTGGTTATTGTCCATAATACGAATCAGGGCCATGTTTGCGTTCAAAATGTTTTTTTATCAACGCGTCTTTTAATCTCGGGGCCTGCGGGTTTGCCTGTTCGGTGAGCAGGGCCATCTGCGCGATACATTCCAGTACCGCGCTGTTATGTACCGCTTTGGCTGCGGTTTTGCCCCAGGTAAAAGGGGCATGATTGCCTACCAGTACCATCTCCACCTCTTCATAGCTCAGCTTCTTTTCTTTGAAATGATTCATGATCTGGAAACCTGTTTCATATTCATAATTCCCTTCAATCATTGCATCATTCATAGGCGGCGCACAGGGTATATCAACGGTAGTGTAATCCGCATGTGTTGTACCATAAATAGGTATATCCCGCTGCGATTGTGCCCAGGATGTGGCATAAACAGAATGCGTATGCACGATACCTCCAATACCTGTCCAGTGTTTATATAATACTGCATGTGTTGCAGTATCAGATGAGGGGCGTAATGATCCCTGTATGATCGTATTCTCAAAATCCACTACCACCATTTTTGCAGGCGTCAGTTCATTATAAGGTACGCCGCTTGGCTTGATCGCAAAAACACCAAGTTCTCTGTCGGCCGCGCTCACATTTCCAAATGTAAAAAGAACCAGTCCCAGCTGGGGTAATTGCATATTCGCTTCGTAAGCGGCCTCCTGTATATGTTGATACTTACTCATGTTACTAAAGATAATCACAATGAATAATGAACTCAGTTATTTTGCTGTTCAATAAACTGTCCCAGCTGCCGGTAACGTTCATATCTTTTTTTATAGATTCCGGTCTTTGTTTCGTCAGGATGATAGGTCATGTCAAACCCCTGTCCCATAGCCTGCATCGCATCCTCCACTTTGTTATAAATGCCTGCCGCCGTAGCCGCAAACATTGCTGCGCCTGCTGCACATGTCTGCTCACTTTTATGTATACGTATTGGCATGTTCATCACATCGGCCATTACCTGCATGATATAGGGAGATTTTCTGGCCACACCACCGAGACCGATCAGGCCTTTGACAGGTATACCCTGTTCATTAAAACGGTCCA
>CAZGSG010000544.1:0-3000 GCA_964528095.1 uncultured Terrimonas sp. | reverse complement strand
TTGGGTGTAAATTTTGAAAGTAGTGTTGGCCAATGTAATGATCGAGGAAATTATAGATGGGAACTATTTTCAGATTAACAGTGCATGTTTTGGGATAAGCGATAGACATAATACCCTGATTATTTTTCATCCATTGTACAAGAGATGGCCATGACTTGGGATGAAACCCCATTATAGGTTTGATGAAAAAGAATTCAAACTGGTATTCAGCACAGAAGCACGAGAGATAATCTATATGTGCATAAGTGGCTGGGTGTTCATCACCGGTGTCACTCATGATCACCACGAGTTTCCCTACGACGAATTTTCTGTAAAACTGCTGGTCTAATGCCAACTTGTACAGAATTGTAGTGCTTTCTTGACCAGCGCCCATGGAAAGTACAGTAATCACGGATAGTATTTTTTGGCTAGAGTGAAAGTTTTGTCAGAAATGCTCAAAATCTAAATACTGATGAAGACTTGAACAGTTGTAAGTATATTTGCGCCCCAACCTCTTCTTTCTTCTGAAAGATGTATGCGTGTATAATTATCATATATACATATATTCATGCATGCACCAATGCATTCAGCTACCTGCGATAAATAAGACTACAGTGAAACAACTTTTTATTGTGCAGTAAATACACATCCAAGTCTTTAATATGAACAACACTATTGTAACAGTTGAGCAGCAATTGCGGTTACTGGAAAAAAATGTAGCTAAGGTGTACAATGCTTCTAAAAAAAAGATCAAACAAGTTTCACCTATTATTTCAATTGGAGGTCTTCCCTTAATTAGGCCATTCACTATTAATTTGATTCAAGGAAAAGAAGGCACTCACAAAAGCAGACTAGCAACTGCGATTGCTTCTACTATAATTGGGAAAAGGAAAACATTAGATGAAAAATCAGAAAGGTTACCACTTACAGACGAAAGCAATTTTGAAACTCATGTATTGTATGTAGATACGGAAAGAAATATGCAGGATGAATTACCGTCAATGATGCAGACTTTGAATAAACTTTGCGGCATAAGTCCATTGGACGCATACCAATATATTACAGTCATTCCATTACTAAATATATCCAGGGAATATAGGCTAGATGTTTTGCAAGCATACGTAGAAAAGAAAAGAGAAACATCGAAAAATCATCTTCTTGTCATCTTGGATGTATCTACGGATTGCATTGATGACTTCAACTCTAGCACAAGTGCTAATAGGATTCATGACTGGATGAATAAGATGAGGACAGATTATAACATGACTTTTTTACTTGTTATTCACGAGAATCCTGGTGGCATTGAAAAGGCAAGAGGGCATCTTGGAACAGAGCTAATCTTAAAAGCATCTGCACAGATACAGATCAAGAGGTGCAATGAAGATGATGAGGAAAACGAAATATTTAAGATCAGTTTCAAAAAACTTAGATTCAATAAAAGATACAAACCCTTTTTTGTAAGAT
Source organism: uncultured Terrimonas sp. (assembly GCA_964528095.1). Lineage (GTDB taxonomy): Bacteria > Bacteroidota > Bacteroidia > Chitinophagales > Chitinophagaceae > CAZGSG01. The sequence continues at coordinate 1,557 of CAZGSG010000544.1, read as the reverse complement.
ACGATGAAAAACTGCAAGAACTTATTCTCTGCAGTATTGAAGAAAGGCAAAAAGCATCCTCAAAAAATGATGCTGACAGTACATTTCACACCGCAATCCGAGATGCATTTACAATAAAGGACACATATCCACTTAACGAACTATGTGCAATAATTGGAAAACAACTCAATGGTATTTTTAAAGAAAGGACAATAGCAAGAAAACTTTCAGACCTTAGTAAAGAATCTTCTTTTATGTTGACGACTAACGGAGGTAAGAAACTGGAAGCCGTAAAAAAAGGAAGAGAAATTTTTTATGTATTTAATTCCGTTAAAACTGTTGAAGAAAATGAACGCCTTAATGAAGGAACTATTATCTTATGATCGAATACCAATCTTTCGTGAATAACATAGGGGATTCCAAATCCCATCGTAAGTAATTTTTGTGTAGCAATTGTATAGTTACCTAAACATTCCAGTTCTGCAAATATGGCTGCTGGTCTGGATGGAATACCAGGAAAAAACGAGTACTGGAAGAATGAATAGTCAGAACGCATTCCATTTGGCATTATAATAAGCATAACAATCTGTGCAAAGCCCATCTCGCGTGGCGGGTTCATTCATGCAATTATCACAAATCTCATCTATAGGAACACGAAAGTTAAAGGCAGTACGTCTAACTAATTCATGGGGAAAATGGGTCTTTCCAAATCTATCAATGAGCGAAAACACGAGTTGCAAGCAATTATTAACATCATCTGAATTTATGAACTCATAGTTTGTGTGTGGCCGGTAGTATCCACAACTGATATTGGCTACGGCACAAGTAATACCTAATATTTTCAACATTACCACATCAGTGAGGCTTCCTGCGGTATATTGATATTTCCTTTCGCAAACAAGCGGCCAAATGGTGTGTTGGAATTTCTTGTTGGACAATTCGATGCCTGCCCCCTGAATAATGAAATCGCAGTTGTTCATCCGGTCACACTGAAGTACAAAATTGCAATTTGCAAAAAAAATCAAATCAGCTACCGCACTTCCTTTGCAGCCGCATTCTTCATCGCGAAAAAATACAACTTTAATGGAATTGAATTTCCGTAAACATTCCAATGCAATATAAACTCCTACTTTGTCATCACCCCCGATGCCTGTTTGCATCATTTTGGTGCGATTGAAACCGGTTAGCAGTGTGCCTACTTGTAATACACACAAATCTTCGACGATCGGATGAACGGTATCCATATGGGCAACAATAGCAGGATATCGTTTTGCTTTTCCTTTGACAACATAAAGATTACCGTTTTTGCTGTGCAACCTACAACCAGGAATATTTTTAATTTGTCTTACCAGGTAACTGAACATCCGAAATTGCTGGCCAGTATAGGTTTGTATTTGAAGTATGTCAGTTAATTCATTTGCATTCATAAATATTTTTTTACAATGAAAGAAATAAGAAACGCAATAGGATAAGAAAACGGAATTGGAGTTCACGTTTTTGTGGATGTTAGTCGTTATCAGAATCCTCGTCTTCGTTTTCAAGGTTAATATCCCTGCGGGTTCCTACCGAGCAATTATA
>CAZGSG010000543.1:0-3015 GCA_964528095.1 uncultured Terrimonas sp. | reverse complement strand
GAAGGCGATTGAAAAAGACGGCGCTGTAAAAGCGGCAGACAACATTAATCCGGAGATGGTGAACCTTGTTCCCAATGGAAAGATAGATCTGAATATCGCGGATTATGTTAATGGAAATGCGGACTATCCCGACGGCAATTATGCTAAAAGAAAAGAGATATGGGATGATCATATTGTACAAATAGCCGGCTACCTTTATTTTCTTTCTACAGACGCATCATTACCACAGGCTTTTCGCGATAAGTTCAACGAATGGGGATTGTCGAAAGATGAGTTCGCGGATAATAACCATTGGCCTTATGAATTATATGTGAGAGAAGGAAGGCGGATGATCGGTGATTGGGTAATGACACAGAAAGATGTGGTAACAGAATTGAAAAAGCCAGACGCGATCGGACTGGGAACCTACGGACTTGATGTACACCGGGTGCAGGCGTATAGTGATAATGGCATTCTTAAATACGAAGGCGGTCTGCCGCGTACGGATGAAGTACGGATGAAACATATTCCTTACCAGATCCCTTTCAGGGTTTTACTACCTAAAAAAAAGGAGATAACAAATCTGCTGGTTACCAGTTGTGTTTCTTCCAGTCACGTAGTGTACGCCACCCTGCGTATGGAACCACAATACATGATGATGGGACAGGCGGCAGGAGTCGCTGCTTCGATTGCCGCCCGGCAAAATACTGCCGTACAGGATGTTGACGCTGCAGGCCTGTTAACAAAGTTGCGTGCACAAAGAGTAATACTTGAATCTGAGTGGTAAGTTAAAATGCAGGATTAATGCGGTCATATTCCCGGTTAAACGTGTTGGTTTATTTATTGCCTTTGTGGGTTAGTTCTTTTTTGCATGGAACTGTATTCGCGCAACAGGCCACCCTGTTTCCCCAGTCTCCAACTGTCGCGGATACCTTATTTCATGCGCAGCTTCCGCAGGAAGCGGATAGTTACAACCAGGGTTTGCGACTGGCCCTGTTATCCATGCAGGGATTGGTCAACAGGAAGCAACCATCCATTTTTTTAAGCGGTAGAAAAGAAGACAGTCTTTTGATCGGGCAATACAGGCAAAAAAAATACTTTAAAACAAAGATCGTTATCACTCCCTGGGATCTGTTAAAACTTTATCGTAACGTTCCGAAAGGACTGGTGATCATCGATACAACACCCGGCAGACAGTACACGGTGAATATTGCCACCAATATCGCGGGCGTGGAAGACCTGCTGATCACTACCGCCAGTCATATACCGGCATTTAAAAAACTTGGCCTGGTGGTAAAAAGAGATCTGCGGCGTGTACCTGAAATGCGCGATGCCTGTAGTGCTTACAAATGGGTTTATAAACTTTGCTGGCCACAGCAGCGGCATAATGTACTGGCTAATGTATATTATAATTACCAGTTCGATTTCAACAGGGATTACCTGATCGAATTCAAAATACCCACTATCTGGTTTGCAGGAAAATTAAACAATGATTATTCAGAAGAATTGGATAAACATTTCCGCGCTATTCTTGCCGAAACGCCTGTCAATATACCCGTACTGGGATTCTGGCCGATAGAAGGAAAACAGGAAGACAAAAAAAATAAGGGTTATCGTAAAGTATCCATTGGTAGTAAGAGTGTCTCCAGTAATAGCAGTAATGAAACCATCAGCGATTTTGCTATCGATGGAAAACAAAGCACCCGCTGGATTGCTGATAAAACAGATAGTGTAAAATGGATCATGATCGACATGGGTAAGGATTACCTGCTCAAAAAGATCAGGATACAATGGGGTAGCGCGGGCCCCTACCGGTTATCTTTTTCTTCTACCGGAAAAGCGGATCAGTTTGAGGATGCGGGTATATTTAAAGCAACCAGTAATTCATCCGCTGAAGAATTACTGACAACCGCTAAACCATGCAGGTTTGTAAAAATAAGTTCAGGCTCTTTTTTATCTATCGTTGAAATTGACCTGCTGATAAAAGATAATGGTACTTACCAGGAAACAGTACAACTCGGGCTTGGCGAATACACAGGTGTGAAGATGGCCGGGGAATATGGTAAGTTCACCGTGGTGAGTGACTGGGCCGGTAACTACAGTTATCACTCCGGTATACCAGTGAAAAATGGGTTCGTTCAAAAGAAGGCCAGGGAAAAGAAAACCAGGAACTACGATCCACAAAAAAAATACGTTGCCATTACCATGATTGAAAGCGGCGACGCGCCCGCTTATTATCAATATGCCTTTCCAACTTTTCAATGGCGGGATTCAGCCCGTGGTTCAATAGCTTATAATTACAGTATAACGCCATTGCTGCAATATCTGATGCCCGGCATGGTGGAATACCTGTATGAAACAGCTACCGATAATGATTATTTCTTTTCATCCATCAGTGGTATCGGTTATATGTATCCTTTAGAAGGATATGGCGCATTAACACCTGACCCGGCTGCGACACTGCGTGAATATTACCGGTTGACATCGGAAGAAATGAAAAAGATGGATATGGATATGCTGGGTTTATACAGTCATCCCAGAAAACCCTGGAGCGCGGAAGATATAACACGGATACGGGAGCAGGTAATACCTTCTTTCAGTAACCTGAAAGCAATATGGGCTGATATGGGCAGACTGGATGAGATGACCGCGGCTACTGCCAACCAGGTAATTGTACCAGGTGTTTCCTTGCATCATTGCCTGAGCCGATGGCCCACCACATTTACTTCCAATGTATGGAACCCGCCTTATAATAGCGAGCATGATAAAGCCGCTGTTAACTGGCTGGTCAATGAAATCCGGTCAGCTGCGGCGGGCGGTTCCTTTTTACACATGATGGCCTATAGCTGGCATTATGGACCACGCCGTATCAAACAGGTTGCGGAGCTCTTGCATAAAGAAGGATTTGAATTTATCACACTGCAGGAATTTGAAGCACTATACCAACAATCCTTACAGGCAAAACAGTAGCCCTGCAAGAAAATGTTTCAGTTGAGTATTAATCCCTGCGGCCCTCCACCGTATAAATTAAACTAA
>CAZGSG010000542.1:0-3019 GCA_964528095.1 uncultured Terrimonas sp. | reverse complement strand
AATAAAGCATATGCAAATAGCTCAGGTCTGCCTTATCTCATTTACTCCTTAGCTCTGTGTGAAAGCCCTTACCCATGTTTTAAGCTTACGGGAGAATTGTACAATTCCATTTGGCGAGGTTCAGCAAAGGGAGAGCTGGCCTATTTGTTCATGCACTAAGGTCTTTGCAGAAACAAGTAAGGCGTGTTTTCACTACTTGAAATTAGCAGTCCACAGAATAGCCATTAATTATTCTGAAAAACCCTCAGCTCGCAACAGCCTTCCTGATCTTTACCAGCTGATGCAGCAGCCCCTCCAGCAAATCCAGCTTTAGCATATTCGCTCCATCGCTTTTCGCAACAGCGGGATTGGGATGCGTTTCGATAAATACACCATCGGCGCCGGTAGCAATAGCCGCTTTGGCAATGGTGCCGATCAGTTGTGGATTGCCACCTGTTATACCCGATGTTTGATTGGGTTGTTGTAATGAATGTGTTACATCCATGATCACCGGTGTTTGATGCTCCTGCATCCAGGGGATATTGCGGTAATCAACCACCAGGTCCTGGTAACCAAACGTAGTACCTCGCTCAGTGAGCATTATTTTTTCATTGCCAGTGTTCTTTATTTTCTCTACGGCAAATTTCATGGAGGGCCCGCTCAGAAACTGTCCCTTTTTTACATTCACTATTTTTCCTGTCTCGCCTGCAGCAATAAGCAGATCGGTCTGCCGGCAAAGAAAGGCCGGTATCTGTAAAATGTCGATGTATTTTGCAGCAACAGCCGCTTCTTCATGTGCATGAATATCAGAGGTCGTAGGGAGTTTATATTTTTCTCCCAGTTTTTTAACCAGCGCCATTGCTGTCTCATCGCCGATACCGGTAAAAGATCCCGCGCTGGTGCGGTTGGCCTTACGATACGATGCTTTAAACACATAAGGGATGCCCATGTTACGACAGATTCCCGATACTTTGTCCGCTACTTCCATGATCAGTTCTTCACTTTCCACTACACAGGGGCCGGCAATCAGAAAAAAACTCTTTTCATCATAGGATTGCCCGGCAAACAGATCAGTTAAAAATTTTTCCATGCCGCAAAGGTAGTTTTTATCAGCGCCTGAAATATACTAAGTGTTTATTTTTAAAAACCGTGTTCAAAAAAATGGTAAATTTATTCTAATGTGTATTACTTACACATCTAAACGATTTCTTTACCATAAACCTAGCTGTATGAAAAGTCCTTCTGTATGTTGGCGTATGCTCATATGCCTTTTCTTTTTATTCTCCGGTCATTTTATTGCTGCTCAAAACCCCTGGAATGGGAAAGTGATCCTGCAGGGATTCTGGTGGGATTACTGGAACACCAATTATCCCAATGGCTGGTCTAATTATCTCGCGGATCTGTCACCGCGTCTTCGCGATCTTGGTATTGATGGCATATGGGTGCCACCTTCTATAAAAAATGGCAGCACGGGAAGTAATGGGTATTCACCCTTTGATCAATATGACCTGGGTGATAAATACCAGAAAGGAGATCTTAAAACGAGATTGGGTAATAAAAACGAATTATTAAGAATGGTAGGTGTGGCACATGCCAATGGTATGGATGTGATACAGGATGTGGTATTCAATCATCTTGATAATGCTGGTTCGGCAAATGGTTCAGGTGGGCCCGATCCATCGGCAACTGTAAACAATGATGGCAATCTGTATAAAAATTTCCGTTATGTAAGTTACCTGACACCTGCCAGCAGTGAAACTTCGGCGAATTACCTGGCGCGTGCTGGTCGCTGGCCAAAGAACTACCAGAATTTTCATTCCAATGCGGGGCATGTATGCAACAGCGGAGACTGGTGTGCTGCATTTTTTGGTCCCGATGCCTGCTATTATTCCGGCGCTTATGGACAAAGTTCCAATGCCACGTATAATCCTGTGCAGGTAGCGGACCATATGCGCACCAATGCCCGCAACTGGTTGATATGGATGAAAAAACAAACAGGCGCCGATGGATTCCGTTTTGATGCGGTCAAACATTTTCCACATTGGGCCATGCAGGATTTTTTATGGAATGTAAAATATAATGCGAGCTGGGCAAATGGTGGAGCAAACATGTTCGCGGTAGGAGAGTATGTAGGTAGTGCGACTCAACTCGACACCTGGATCAATGATGTAAGATATAGTAATGGAGGTAGTGAAGACCTGGTTGGTACATTTGATTTTAGCCTGCGCCAGGAAATTAAAAACATGGTGAGTGGTGGTGGTAGTTATAATCTCGCGAATATTCCGGGTTCACAACAAACAAACAGGTATCGTACGGTGCCTTTTGTAAATAATCATGATACATTCCGTCCCACCAAAGATTCTGTTGGTAACTACACCGGTTGGGATACTGGTAATGAATTGGGTGGTGGGCATATAGACCCGTTTGATGCGCGGCTGGCTGTAAGTTATGCCATTGCTTTTTCAGTGGATGGCTCGCCACAGGTGTTCTTTGAGGATCTTTTTAATGTAGGTAATACGGGCAAGCGCTATTCACATCAGCCGGTGAACACAACAGACCTGCCGGTAAGGGATGATATCGCGAACATCATCTGGTGCCACCAGAAATTGAATTTCAAAAAGGGAACCTATAAGGTACGGGCGCAGGGCTCGGATATATTGATCGTGGAAAGGGGATACAATGCCGGGCCGGAAAATAGTTACGCGATCATCGGCATGAATGATAACTGGAACACCTGGCAAAGTGCCTACATACAAACCGATTTTGGCGCCAATCGTCAATTACATGATTACTCTGGTGCCAATGCCTCCGATATCTGGACCGATGCTACTGGTAAGGTCACAATCTGGATCCCGCCCTGCGATGGCAGCAATGTACGCCGCGGATATTGCATCTGGGGACCAGCCGGTGTGACCGGGGGCTTTAGTCCAACTCAACGCAGCACCACGCAGGAATGGGAAATGGCGGACGATCTTGGCGATTCACATGCCAGTTCCCTGCAGCAGGGAGGGGCATTACCAGCAAGCTCCGCCGCATTGAG
>CAZGSG010000541.1:0-3025 GCA_964528095.1 uncultured Terrimonas sp. | reverse complement strand
ATATAGCATTCACGCCTACCTAATCAGATGATTCTCTTAGCATGTGTGGATAGAGACGGATTCAACGACAAGGATCTCATATTCAGAAATGCTCGAGAGACCCTACTTGATGCGCACTCGATGCCGGGAAGAATTCCAGCGTAACCCCCGCTGAGAGAAAATTAATCGGCGCTCGTTCTTAGGAAGACGATCTTGATTATCGGATGTAATCTCGGCTATCCGAGATGGAAAAGAGAGCATGTATAAGGTTTTGTGACCCCACGGGGACCGCGGATTACCGCTTATCGGTCATTACATGACCAGTACACCTTGCGGATATTTTGCTTCAGGAAATCGCAAAATATGCTCGCAAGGTCTTCGATTCCCCGCCGCAGTGTCCCCCAGACACTGCTTGGGGTCACAAATGCAAAAGCCGCCTTTCGGCGGTTTGCATTTGTGACCCTAACGATACCAGATTCAAAACCCTTAGTGGCGCAATTACAGGCAATCAGCAAGGCAGCCGTTAAGTTCGCTTCTCTCCAAAAACGAGGATTCGTACCTACTAGACAGCTTCAGGAAACTCTCCCCTAATAGAGTTAAAACTCTCCTTCCTATCGCCTATAAACAATTGACTTCTCTTTCTCTGTTATTTGTAGACCTGTAAACATAGAACGGTCTAAATCTGCATAATTATTGATGATATTCTCCGGACTTACAGGATCATTACGGTGTCTAGCATATTCCTCCAATCTATCTAAATTCATTCTCTCGCCCAAAAAGTCTTGCAGCATAAGAAATTGTCCTGCAAGTGAAGAAACATAGTGAGCCATCTTATCATTTTCGCTCAAGCGTTGAAGTAAATAATTTAATGTTCCAATTGCTTTCCTGCAAATCCATCCGTTTGAAGGTTTTATCCGGAATTTATCATGAACAATCTTATTTCTAAGCTTGTACACAAATAGCATGTTTTCAGCAATAATCTTACCTGAGAAAGATTGCGTATTTAAATTATTAAATAAGATGCTCCGAAAACTGTTGTTTCCATTAAAGCCTCGTAATTCCCGTATTTTAAAGAGATTTTCTGTTGATGTAATAACTCTCCTTATGCACTCATCGAAGTCATTCTTGAAATATGAATGCATCGCATCTATATAGTCTCTAATATAGATTTCATCATTTTCTTTAGCAATTGCTTCACTCGGAGGGAAACCTCCAATGCTCATTGGCCATAGTAGTCTCGCCCTCTTTTTTTGATGAATAACAAAGATACTATGTGCCTCCATAACTGAAAATGTTCTTGCCAAGAGATGACCCTTGAAATATCTAAGTTCTAATAATCGTCGATTAATTTCTGGTAGTATTTTCGTTATGTAGGGCAATATAAAACTTTCTCCCGTGTGTGATTTGTTGATATTTTTCCAGAGTAATCCAGAGATTTTTCTGTAAATATGTATCTGAAGTATTGAGCCTTTTTGCTGAATGGAAACTTTGTTCTTATTCAAATAAAATTCTGTTGCATTTATGATCGCTGGGAATACGAAGTTTACTTCAAGGACACAATCAATTCTTATTGGATCCTCAACATAAGGTTGTCCTACAAAGAAACTGTCAGGTAGACCTTTCAATCCAGTTGCCTGATTCTTTTGTGCTAAGTAAGCCAGACATTTCCTAATGAATTGGAAAATGGAGTTGAGAAGCATACATTATTTTCCAAAGGAAATCGTCTTCTTAATAAGGCTCTGAAACAGTATCTACTGTACTTAGGTTATCTAGAGCGTAGCCCATATCTTCATAGCTTGACCAAGCATAACCTTGGGCATCTTCAATTGTTGAGTTTGCTGAATCAATATTGTCATTAGCCTCGCTCAATGCTGATTGGTATTCATCTAATCGGTCTTGCAGAATGGCGTTATCTTTCCTCGAATCGTGTAATTGGAAATTCAATAGGAAAAGAATAAATACCAAAATCCCAATTGTTACTTTGTAGCCTGAGCCTTCCTCCATAAGTAGGTAGTGATGAAAGTTGCACAGAGGGAATAGTAAAAAGCAGTACCGTCTCCATAGGGATCAACCTCGAAATAGTCATCGAATAGGAAGATATATAGGGAAAATATGGCGATAACCAAGAGGATATTCACCCAGTGAATTTTTATTTTCACCCAAATCCAACTCATACTGAAATCATAGCACGATAGTGGGAGAACCTCATTTAGGGGTAATGTTTGCGTTGTCCACAGGGGTGTCTGGGGGTTGGGTGCTAAAATTAATATGCAGATTGTAAAGTCTGCAGATGAGTTATCATCTTGAACTTTGACAGGGCGTGTTAGGTAATATCAAACAATTTTTTAAGGATACATAAAGTATCAGGTAGAAATACCTTCTACGGGGCATAATGGATTGAACCACTCATTCATTACGCTTGAATAGCTTGTAATGTGTTCAACAACACATCATTAGCACATCACATGTAAGGTCATGGTCAAGGGGCATCAAGCAAAAGACCAGTCGAAGTCAATAGAAAATTGTTTGATGCCTCAAAACCATGAAAAACTTTAAGAAGTTTTTCCGGCTGTCTTCAGAAGTGAAGAATTGGCTGGAAATCGCTCAAATTCTTTCATCGGTTGTGTTGAGGGTGATTCACTTTTTCTCAAAATAAGAGATGAAACCTACACACTTTACTGATGCCCTCTGGAACTAAAAGGATTGGAGACAGAGGATATCAAGAAAGTGTATGTCCTGGCGATACTATAATTCAAAGACTTCCCCACATATCTTTACAGAAAAGAGTTTTTTATTTTTGCTTGATATAAAGCGAAAAGATTTCTTTCAGTTGATGAATGATAAGTTTTCTCACTACCGAAAAGTACGAAAACTTAAATCGGACGGCATAAGATACAGAGAGATTTATCAGCCAGATAGAGAGTTAAAATTCCTACTGAAAAAGATAAGTAAAAGATACCCTACTAAGTTTAACTATCCATCCTATGCGTATTTTTGTCCAAAAGTAAGATCTATTCTAAATGCGAGTAAGGGACAACATAACTGT
>CAZGSG010000540.1:0-3025 GCA_964528095.1 uncultured Terrimonas sp. | reverse complement strand
CCAAACCACATATATATTAAAAACAGATGTAAAAAGACAGGATGGTACAATACAGAACTCACCAGCAGTACCTTCCCGATTGATGCCTGGATTACAGCAAGTGGGTATATCCCTTTGCAGGCAATCCAAAATGGCATATACATGGACACATTGAGCAATCAGCAAGCTATTGCATTGACAGTTCTTGATTTGGCAAAAGGGTATGAATTTCAAACCCGTAATTACGATGACGGCTTTATTTTGAAATGTTGTGATATAGTGTTGCAATATCACCCTGTTAACGTACAGGCTTTGTTGCTAAAGGCAGAATCACTTAAACGAATTTATGAAAAGCAGAAAGAAGCTCAAGGCGTTAGTGCTGGACAAACATTTCAGGAAATGGAAAACTTATACGTGCAACTGTTTAATCTTGGGTATAGGGAAATGCCTGATGGCATGTACCTGAAATGGCTGAAAAGTATAGACATTGAAAAGGAGAAGTATCAGAATAATACTTTAAAAGAAGCGATACCAGCACCAAAAAAGGCCTTTTGAATCATAACCTAAAACTGCAACCATGTGCTTCTTAGATTTCTTTGGAATTTCTTTTTGGCACGCATTGGTAGCATCCGTCATTGGTGCTGGATTAGGAATAGCAGGAGCTTTTACCATTTACACAGTATCAGTCAACCGGATTAGAAAAGATCGGCTAAAATATATAGTTTCTTTGTTAGATAGTATTGTACCCTGGGCAAAGCGTAGTGAAGAATATTGCCAAGAAGCTGCTAAAAAATTTAAAGCTGACCCGCTTAATACTTCATATCTTAAAATTGAAGCTAATAGAGATATAAAACGGCTGGCCGATAAGGTTGAGCAGGAAGGTGTTTTTCATGCTTTTTTATATAAATATTCGAGAAGTAAAGACACTTATACAAAGTTTCGGGAAATATATGGATATATTGATTACTTAGATTTTCTTGCAGACGATCTGATAAGTTTTCATGAAAAGACCATATTGGGAATATGGGAAAGAAAAAAAAGTTATGCCAATTCATTCAGGCAAATAAAAGAGCATATACAAGCAATTATTATTGACCAAAATATTAAAGCATCTCATCCTGAATATGTAGAGTTTTTGAACACCTCGTTAGAATCTTACTTTGATAAAAACCCAGCAGGGGAAAATATTGTCTATTCTCATACTTCACTAACTATCCCTGTAAGAGATTATTTGCTTAAAAATGGGCCTGTTATTTCTCAGAATACTGAATTGATGTTTTTGCTAAATGAAGCTATAAACCACTATCGGGGAATTGAAATGGCTGGTGAGTATGCTTCTGGTAATTATGAGGAATATGGAAAGCTATTGAAAGACAAAGCTGATCTACTTACTAAGGGGACTGAACAATTAAGGAAGGATTTTGCCTTGTAAATACATCTATCACTCTGATACACTACAAATAATTTATGTATTTCCTTATTCAGAAAAAACAACATACTTTTATAGGGACAGGTAGAAATAGGAGGAAAGTGTGTATATCTGGCACATAGCGTTTGTTCATGCAGGTACGACACAAATTTGACACAACTTACACGTAAATAATTGATTTCCAGGACAACAGGATTCCAGTCTTGGGCACGAATTAAAGGTTGTAAGTCAATTAACTTATGACCTTTTTTATTTTAGATGTGTCTACATTGCATTTGAGCAGGCCCGTCCGATCATTCTCACCTGTCTTTGAAGGATTCCTCAAATGCCTGAAAAGGCCCGGCAGATACTTACCATAATTCATGTCCCACCATGTAAGGGAATTCGTTCTTTCCGGAAAGATTAAGTTCCCTTTTTTCTACCAGAACCACCACAGCAAGAACAAGCCAGGCCAGGAGCTGTTTCAATAATAAAAATATAAATGGAGTTGTCCTCCTGTCGTACCTCGATATTATGAAACAGGTTAGGAAACTCTATAACTTTTGTGAATCCAGGGACCATTTCCGTCATTTCAATTTCATCCTTTTTTTCATTATTGAAGACAAGTTTCAAATTTTCGAATTCGGTTAATTTCTCAACCAAAGGGCTTAGCTTATTTTTAAGCAACTCCGGAAATATCCTTTCCAGTAATTTGCTTTTTTCATCTATCGTAAGAAGATTGTACTGCTGATCAGTGTTCATGATGAATAGTTAAATGTTAAGGTGTTGGTTGGTAGGCTTTCATTTCCTTATACGTCTGGGTAATTAAAGGAGTAATACAACTAGCCAATGTGAGATTTTCATACCCTGGAATAAGGTTTTGATTCCCGAAAAAAATATCATAGTTCCTTATATACAGATCACCCACATTTTGAAAAATAGTGGCTCGATCAATACTTTCATTTTGCCAGGCTGTTGAGATGATGTTTAGCCCATTGGCCATTTGCTGCACATCCGGGCCAATTAATGATGCTGGATTGATTCCAGGTAAGTCTTTTACGTGCGCGACCCAGGCCAGATAGTTCGATTGCTGTGCCATTCTTTCTGCACTGGCTATAGCTTGTCGGGCAAGCTCATTGGCACCGCTGGCAAGCTCATTGGCATTTTGGGATAGATTATTCGCACTTTGGGATTGATCATTCGCAGTTCTGGAGATCCCAATAGCAATTATACTTATAATCATAGCACTGACCCCAAGAATAACGGAGAGCCACTCAAATTCAGTCATAACCAGACTATAAAAAATAGCAGTATTCATATCTAATCGTTCTTGCGTGGTTATCGATTTGCCCGGACTAATGACGCCTTCAAGAAATTAAGTACGACGAGCCATTTTCGCCTATCGGCTACCTCAACTTTTCATCGGCATTACAGTCACAATTTTCATGTAAAAAATTAGCGAAATCTATATAAACAGATTGTTTTTGTTTAATACCATTCTTTGGTATTTTCTATGGCCAAAACCGCAAAGGTTACCAGGTAGGGCCGGAAGATCGCGTAATTCTAATTAAAGATATTTTTATTATTCAGCTTTTCCAAGTGAAATTAATACACGTTAAGCTTAGCCAGATCACTCTG
>CAZGSG010000539.1:0-3073 GCA_964528095.1 uncultured Terrimonas sp. | reverse complement strand
GATGGCACGCCAGGTAAATGACAAGAATAAAAAAGTAGAGGAAAAAAGACAGGCATTGATCGACTTCATTGCACGGATCAGCGCCAATGCATCTAAAAGTAAACAAGCTACATCCCGTAAAAAAGCATTGGAAAAACTGACGATTGACGAGATTGAACCGAGCTACCGGAAATATCCGGGGATTATATTCCAGCCATTACGCGAAGTAGGTAACCAGATACTGAATGTAGAGAAGCTGAATAAATCTGTTGATGGCCGTATACTTTTTAAAGATGTTACACTTACTGTCAATAAAGGAGATAAGATTGCACTGTTGAGCCGTGACCCGTTGGCCGTTACCAATTTCTTTAATATCATCACCGGGGAAACGATTGCAGACAGCGGGGCTTACTCGTGGGGTAGCACTGTAACTCATGCATATCTTCCACAGGAAAATAATGAATACTTCAAGGGAGAACTGAACCTGATGGATTGGTTGCGTCAATATGTACCATCGCATGTAACAGATGTGGATGAGCCTTTTCTACGCGGATTCCTGGGTAAAATGCTTTTCAGTGGTGATGATGTATTGAAAAAAACAAATGTACTGAGCGGGGGTGAGAAGGTGCGTTGTATGATCAGCCGTATGATGTTGCAGAACCCAAATGTCATCTTGCTCGATCAGCCTACCAATCACCTTGACCTGGAAAGTATCCAGAGTTTCAACGAACAGTGTACCGATTACAAAGGTATTGTTCTGCTTACCAGTCATGACCATACTTTTATGCAAACAGTTGCCAACAGGATTATTGAATTGACACCTAAAGGGATCATCGACCGCCTGATGACATTTGATGAATACCTCGCGGATGACCGTGTGAAAACTATGAAAGAAGAGATGTATAAATAATTCCATTGAATAAGGAAAGTCCCGCCCCTAAAGCGGGATTTTTTTATGCCCCGAAGTAGGTATATGTTATTTACCTTAATGAATCAACCAAATCCGCACAATTCATTATTTCTTAATTATAGTCTTTGTGGATCGTAAATTTACTAATTGAAAAAAAAATATTTTCTACTCAATGCTTGACTGGAAAATATCCCAACATTATCTTAGCGTTCTCAAACAACATCTTTTCCACCAGATCCAAGATCCTTTTTCGTCACCTGTTAATCCTACCGGGAAAGGCCTCTGTATCCGGACCGGGGGTATGTTCTGAATAATGTATTCAAGAATATTCGGGCTGAAACCAACTGAGTAAAAGTTTATAAGACCCTGTCATAAAAGACAGGGTCTTTATTTATGGTAAGGTTCCCGCATAAAAGATAAAATTCATTATCATTCCTGCATCATGTCCAATTACAACAGGTATTGGAGGATCCTTTTAAATTTTACCGTTTGAATTAAACAATTCCTATCTTTCTTTATAATCTTATGTCGACTTCTCTTGCTAAGAAAATAGGGTTCTGGTCTGCGACTGCTGTTATCACCGGCAGTATGATCGGTAGCGGTGTATTTATGAAGCCGGCATCGATGGCAGAGCAATTGGGTTCGCCGGTTTGGCTTGCGCTAATATGGGTTATAGCGGGCATATTTTCCCTCTTTGGGGCACTAATATATGCGGAGTTAGGCGCAATGATCCCCGAAACAGGCGGTATCTATGTTTATTTCCGTCGCATGTTCGGCGATTTTATAGCATTCCTGTATGGATGGGCGGCTTTTGCTGTAATCAATACAGCAGCAGTGGCAGCTATTGCTTTTGTATGTGCCGAATATGCCGATCATTTTTTACACCTTCCCAGGCTGGAGAGGGCTGCGGAATTAAGTGTTCAATGGCATATTCCTTTTATCGGAGACCTTTATCCCCTGGAGAATATAGGGGTTAAATCACTGGCCATAATAATCGTACTGACGCTTACCTTACTAAATTACCTGAGCGTAAGGGCTGGAAGCGCGTTCCAGGTAGTCTCTACCTTTATTAAGATGGCCGTAATCGGGGGATTGGTGGCCGGGATTTTTTTGTCGGGCAATGGATCAACCCAACATTTTATTCAAGCCAGCAATCCGGTACACGGATCTGCCCTTATTAGCGGGATCATTGCAGCAATGACAGGTGCTTTTTTTGCTTACGACGGCTGGATCAATATAACATTTATCGCAGGAGAAATAAGATTGCCTCAAAAGAATATTCCCAGGAGCCTTATTTTCGGAGTATTGGCCTGCATAGTAATTTACGTGCTGGTAAATCAGGCGTACCTGTATGTATTACCCATAGAAAAAATAGCTCAATCACCACTTGTTGCTTCAGATGCGATCGCTGTAGCCTGGGGGAGCACCAGTAGCACAGTCATTGCCGCCATGATTGTTATCTGTACACTGGGTGCAGTCAACGGGAATATTATGGCAACAGCAAGAGTTACTTATGCGATGGGAGCAGACAGTCTCTTTTTCAACTGGGCCGGCATCGAACATCGCCGGTTTTCTACTCCCGGCAATGCATTATGGTTGCATGGTATATGGACTTCGCTTTTTATCATTTCCGGTTCCTTCAATATGCTGGCGGATATGTTTGTATTTATAACATGGATCGCATATGGAGCCGGAGCTGTAGGAATATTTTTATTAAGAAAGCGTATGGCTGATCAACCCCGGCCTTATAAAATATGGGGTTATCCCTGGGTACCGATTCTCTTTATTTCATTTACTGCCTTTTACCTTATCCTTACCATATGGAATGATGTCACCAATTATATGGCGCACCGCCAGCCAGTCATCAATTCCTTATTAGGATTGATAATTACCCTGATCGGCGTACCCCTGTACTTTTATTTTAAACAAAAGAAGCAGCTACATAAATAATACCCTGGAGACAGCAGGGAATTTGAGTTAATTTTGGTCATTAATAATCATCTCATGAAATCCATCATTGTAACAGGCAGGACAGGAAATTTAGGCAAGGCAATCGCCGATAAATTTTTTAAAGAAGGTTATAATGTCGCCGGTACAGTATTACGTGATGTTCCTGCAATACAGGAAATAAATCAAGTGGTCGATGAAAGCTATGTAGTGGATCTAAGCGATGAAAAGAAATCA
>CAZGSG010000538.1:0-3096 GCA_964528095.1 uncultured Terrimonas sp. | reverse complement strand
AACATACCGGCCGAAGTGGGAATGTCGTATTTGAGTGCAATAGCTGCGCTGACAGTGGTCAACTTGAATTGTTAACGGGCAGCCAGCGAAGGGGAATAAAGACTGATTTTAAGTTTTTTGAAAATCCCGCAGGCAGCAAATTCCGGTACCGGTACATTATGCATCTTTTGCCAGGTGAATATAAATGGTTATACAGGGACGGGCACGGAAACAAAGACAGTGGACGGGTTGCCATTGAAAGCGATAAGGAACAACTGATCAGGGTGCTAAGGCCCTGATGAGATAAATGAAAAACAGGTTATTTCTCGTCAATTTTTTTAAAAGAGCATTCATAAAAACAATTCTATGCTGAAAAAAATTCTGCTACCGTTCATCGGCGCCGTAGCGAGCCTCTGTGCCTGTGCGCAAGGAAGCGAACATCAGAACACGGCGATACCGCCTGACATCGCCAATCTTAAAAAAGCGGTCGAAAAGGATTTTACAAATACCGAAGCGCATAAATCTTATATCAATGCAGCTGGCGTTACAAGCCAGACGCTGGCCCTTCAATATGATCTATGGATCAGGAATAATCCTGCAAGTATCGATATCCCGATGGCTTATGCCGAAGCCCTGTACCGCAAGGAAATGCCTGCTGCCAGAACCTATCTCCTACAGGCAGTAAAAATCAATCCGAAATATGCAAGAGCCTGGTACATGCTCGGTGTTGATGCGGAAAGATGGTTCGATCTGGGGATCGGCCGGGAATACCTGCAGAAGGCAACGGAGTCCGAACCGGCCAACCCTTTATACGCGTTCGCATACGCCAGTTCGTATGCTGAAGTCGATACCGGTCTGTATCGGCGGTTAGTGCTGGATATGGCAAGGCGTTTTCCCCAACATGAAAAAGGCGCGCAGGCATTGTACTGGCTGGCTAACCGTTTATCCGACTCCGCAGATAAGGTAAGGATATGGGAACTGGTAAAGAAAAGCTATGATCCGGCCAGGTTCGGATGGAGCATGGAAGCCATGGACAATTATTTTGATTTCCTGCTTACGCGTGATGTCACAAAAGCCCGGATACTTATAGAAGAAATACTGGCAAATGATTCACTGGCAAACAACGCGGAATGGTCCCGGAAAAAAAATATAACAGGAGCCATTCTTGAAGCGCGCGCGTTAACTGCACAGGAAAAATATACCGAAGCTCTGGACAAATACAATTCTATACCCATTCTGCGTTACGGCGCGAGCCGTCAACTCGTGGTAAAAGAAAAAGCGATCGTCTATGACCTCTCAGGTAATCCGGGCACCTCCTACGACAGCCTGCTCACCCGTTACGCAAAAGACCCGGCAGACGACCTGTACTCCCTGATGAAATCCATTGGTGCCAAAACAGGCAAAAACACCCAGGCAATCCAGGCAGACGTGTGGTCCAAAAGACAATCCGGCGCGCAGCCCGCAACACAATTCTCACTTGATAACTATCTCAGTCCGGGGAAGACCTCCCTTAAAGATCTCAAAGGAAAAGTAGTACTGGTAACGTACTGGTTCCCCGGATGCGGACCCTGCCGGTTGGAATTTCCGCATTTTGAATCCGTGATCAATAAATTCAGCCGCGATCAGCTGGCATATGTCGGGATCAACATGGTACCGGCGCAGGATGCGTACGTGGAAACGTTTATGAAAAATACAAAGTATTCCTTTATTCCCGTGCGGGATGAGGAGAGTAAACGCGGCAATCTCAAAGCCATTGGTGCGCCTACCAATTACCTCCTGGATAAAAATGGCAACATTGTTTTTTCCAATTTCCGTATCGACGAAAGCAACGAAAGAACACTTGAACTGATGATCAGCGAATTACTTGATAAATGAGAAGATATAGCTGAAGTATCTCACTGCGCAATCATCTTATGCATTTTGATGGTCCTTCACTTGTTGTCACGTTAGAGGCGGCGGCAACCTGGCTTAATCAAATTATTGACACCGGCAGGATATTGGTAAAATTTCGGCGCGCCCTTAACGTTAGTACTCCTATAAATATCGTCAATAATCTTTTGCAGGAAGAGGCAATATTGGTTCCGATTGGAGAAGGTAAACGAGAGCCACTAAAGCCAAATAAAAAAGAAGATTATTATTCTTCAGTTTGGCCTGATGGACAACAATAAACACACTATTTGATTTCATGAATGGATAAGTGTTACAGAATCACTGCATTCATAAAATAAAAAAAGACCAATCTTCCGATTGATCTTGTCTTGGTCAGGAAGATTTTGCAAAGGTGTTAAAACAAAAAGCCCTGAGAATTTTCTCAGGGCTTTTTGTCGGGAAGGCTGGACAAATGTCGAACCAGTTTATTGAGGATTTAAAAGATATTTCAGGCTTTTCCAGCCAATCTGAAATATTGTAAAAGTAATTAACCCCAAACCTTAACGTCCGTGAGCCTCATCCAGGACGAATAGAGCTCAGCTTTGGTACTTAATAATTAACTTTATCAAAAGCCAGCAGCGGTTCCAGGCGAACGCAATTCTAATGCCACACCTGCACAAAGCCCTGCCCGGTAGCTGCTTATATTTGACGACAGTGTTATTACTCACAGACATTCTAAAGAAATGAAGGTAACCTATCCAATAATTGCTGACAGGATATCTGAATATGTCAAGGGGATTTTGGTAATTGAAAATTATCAAATTAAACTCCCTTTTATATTGCCCTTATTTGCTAACGGGACACCAACACTCGTTTTTCAAACCACAAAAGGGCAACTTAAAAACCAATCCAATCACCTGACACTTTTTGGTCAGACGGTTTTGCCTGACCAGTTTTTCCTGACTGGAGAATTTACGCTTATAGCTTATTTCTTAACGCCCTATTCCTTGCCATCTTTGTTTGGCATTCAGGCAGATGAGTTAACAGACAATCCTATTGACCTGAATTTGGTTTTAGGTAATTCTGTTTTGCAAGAACAATTACTTAATACAAACACACTTAGTAAAAAACTTTCTTTGCTTGACGATTATATCACAGCGTTGATTACAAAAATGAAGCTGGACATTAATATGAATAAATATGCTACAGAAAAGATTTCACAAAATCCATCTGGGAATATTTTAGTTC
>CAZGSG010000537.1:0-3116 GCA_964528095.1 uncultured Terrimonas sp. | reverse complement strand
CACACAGAGCTAAGGAGTAAATAAGATAAGGATATTTTACTTTGTTTGATCTGTCATCATCTGTTTGGAAAAATGAGCCAAAGGGGTTTTTCACTGACGTGAAAAAGAAGTCGTTGGCAAGGGTGCTGTTTTCACGTCAGTGAAAACGCGCCTTAGCTCTTTATTTCAACGGGTAATAAATGTATAAATAGCCAGACTATTCCTTAGCTCATTCACTCCTTAGCTCTGTGTGAAAGCCATTACTGTGTTAGTGATGCAGGAACAAGAAGAGCATTCTTCAATCTTTATTATAGAAGTTATATTAATCGAAACAGAAAGGCTATTCTAAAAAACCCTGCGCGAAATCCTTCTCAATAAATCTTAGGCCCTAAACCATGAAGCCATTAGAAAGCGCTCCTACCCTAAAACCATTTATTGCGCCTCTTATCCCAGGTAGTAATACCGATCTTGAACTGCACAGGATTGCTGAATTTGTTAGCTGCAGATCCAACCACATATACTCCTAACTTGAATTTGGAAGGTATATTAAAAGGCGCCTGGAAAACCCGCTCCACTCCTGCGAGTATCTCTGCATAACGCAGATTTCTTTCCGGCGCAAGAAGAAAACCCGCACCGGCCACTTCACGCAATTGCAGTTTTTTCAACAAGGGAATTTTATTGAGGATCGCTCCATTGAACTCGTGTACATAGTGCCCCTCATAAAATCGTTTGAATACAGGAAATGTAGAATCCAATGATTGAAAAGCTTCATTCGGGTTTAGAAAAAGTAATGGATCTCCACGTCGCTGGTATTTATAATCCACCAGGCGAAGATCGCGGCGGGTAAGAAAGCTACCTGTACGTACTGTATACGAGGAAGAGCCGACAAGACCAAGTTTCAAGGTCTGCTGTATGCCAAATTCCAGGTAGTCAAAATCCACTTTACTATTCATGATGCCCGGGATTCCTTTTTTCCAGGAAGCATAAAAAGTAGGCCAGGAAGAACCCAGTATGATCTTTTCCTTTGGCTCACGGATATATCGCTGACGTGGTGTATACCTTAGCTCAAGCCTGCCATAAGTAGCGTTGTATGAATCAAAAGCGACTGCCTGGTTATCTTCCAGCAAATCACCGAAAAGGCTGTCTATTGTAGAGTTGGTCTTGTACCCTGCCAGCGAGCGGCGAAATGCAAAATCGAAATCCGTTCGCAGGAATAATCCATTCATTATCTCAAGGCCATGTGCAAATCCCAATGAGTTATCAAGATAGTAGTTGCTCCGTTTGATCATATTGATCCAGGCATCGCCCTGGAAAATATACTGAAAATCCCGGCGCAGCTCTACCTGGTAAAAACCACGGTTGAATGGATTGTATAGTTTATTGAAATTGGCGTTTCCATTCAGGTCCTTATTCCGCAATCCATAGCTCAGGTCGCCATAAAAGGTGACTATCTTTTTCGACTTATATGTTTTATTATAGAATATAGTCGGGTTGATCCGCGTACCGCCAAATGAGAAGGGCTGGTAAAACGTATACACCGGCTGAAATAACCACAAACGTTCTTTTTCCCTGTTGTATACCGGCTGTCCGAAAAAAGCAATTTTTCTGAATGTTACTTTATTGGTTTTTGCATCAATTGAATCCAGGTATTGTTTTGTATGCGTTGCATTATAAATGCTATCCTTATATCGAACGAAACGTATTTCTTTTTGTGTCAGCTCTTCTGTACGCGCCTGCTGCCAGAAACTACTGTCTCTTTTATATGCTTCGGGTGAGGCCTTGCTTACCTCTACTCCGAAGTATTTTCTTTCAAATGTTTTATTCAATTCAAAGTCGCGGTAAGTAACAACCGTACTACCTGATTTTTTTGCTTTATTGCGTTTGGAATAATAAGTAAACTGCTGGCGGGTGATCATCCATGCCGCATTGTTGATATAATCGTATTGCTGGTCTACTTCAAAAAAATCATATTCTGGTAAATGGAAAGCCGGCAGACTGAATTTTGTATGAAGAATAGTCCAGCTGCTATCGAGTATCGTTATCTCCCCTTCTACTGTTGCATTACTTAGCTTTCCCGGCTTCACGCTGATCGTATAAATTTTATGCGTTCCTTTCTGTTCAATCTTCATCATACGAAACCTGTAAGCCATCAGTCCGCTATAACTAACCGGTGAAAGAAATGGAGTAGCTGATACTGCCGGCACATTAACAAGATTATTATAGAAATCAAAATCGCCTTCTGTGGTGGATAGGTAGAACAGGTCTTCCGAGCTACCGGTTTTTTTTACACCCAGTCGTTCTTCTTTGCTACGGCCACCGGTCTCGTGATCATATCGGAGGGATATCTCGGTCATTCCCATGCGCTGCAGATCGGCATTGGGGTTTACCCGGATGGTATCTTTTAGCGGGGTTTTCTTTTTTCTTTTTATAGCGGCAGAGTCTTCCTGCACGGCCTTGATGTATACATTGACTGAATAATTACCAGCAGCAGCCTGGATCGATTCTTTTCTCCTTATCACCTGGCGAATGATCTCTTCGGAACGATCTTTTATTTTTCCTTTTATGATTACTTCTGAAAGATTGCCCGTATCATCCGTTTCCAATATCACATTTTGATTATGATTGGCTTTGTTGACCACTACTTTTATAACCTGACTTTTATAGCCTATCATACTAACTACTAATTCATACACCCCATCATCTACCGGCAGTTCATAACTACCATTTTCTTTGGTGATAGTACCAGTACGCATATCTTTTAATTGTACACTTACAAATGCAAGCGGCTCCAGTCTTGTATTGGTTATTTTACCATAGATCTTAAAACTCTGCGCATTTACAGCAGCGCTGATAATTAATAAAACAGGTAGTAAATAAAATCGGTTCATAGCAGTGTGGAGTAAAATAATGGCATATTCACCGCAAGTAATGCGGTTAGTCAGCAAAACGTTGCCTTTTTTGTAAATGTTTAACAAGAAATAACTGATTCATGTGAACAAAAACTGATCATATGCCATGGAGTAAATAATGGTAAGCCGGCTTATTATGAAATCCATCTATTCACATATTGTTAATAAGTAACTTTAGGAATTAATAATTCAAATAAATTATATTTGGAAACAGAGGGGTAAAGCTTC
>CAZGSG010000536.1:0-3131 GCA_964528095.1 uncultured Terrimonas sp. | reverse complement strand
CACTGGCGAGTATAAATCCAAATGATATAGAAAGCATAGATATAGCCAAGGATGCTGCTGCTTCTGCGATCTATGGTAGCCGTGCAGCAAATGGTGTTGTTTTCATCACCACTAAAAAAGGCCGCGCCGGCAAAGCAAAGGTCAACTATGACGGTTGGGTGGGCTGGACAAGAGCTTCACGCCTGCCAGATGTAATGGATGCAAATCAGTATGTTGCTTATAAAAACCAGGCTCTTGCCAATTTAAAAGCAAATGCTCCCTCAACCACGGGTAGTTTTGTAATACCAACCGATGCTGCCGGCAATCCAATAAATACCAACTGGTATGACGAAGTATATCGCCAGGGTTTTTCACACAGTCATAATGTGAGCGTATCAGGTGGTAATGAAGGAACGACTTATTACCTCTCTACCGGGTTTACTTCCCAGGAAGGTATTCTTCAGAAAAATGATTTTCAACGCAAGAATATCTTACTGAATGTAGATAGCCGCGCAAGTAAGATCATCAGCCTCGGTGGTAAACTTGCCTATTCCAACGAACGTAACAGGATCGGCGGATCTTCCGGCTCACTTCCCGGAGAAGGTTTTGCTTCCGCAGGAGCTGCCCGTCTGGCCATTGCACTTCCCCCTAACGTATCTCCTTTTAACAACAATGGTACATACAATATCGGTTCTGCTACCGCTATCGGAAACCAGGGAAGCCTGGTTAATGGTTCTAATCCCTACACCTTTAATAATATACGTTTACTACTTGATCAGAACCGTTCTGACAATGAAGTAAGCCATATGCAGGCAAACGCTTACCTGCAGATCAAACCAGTCAGCTGGCTGACATTGAGAACACAATACGGTATCGACAATTTGCTGATCGATAATGATATTTTCTATAATCCTTATCATGGCGATGGTGCCGGTACCAGCCTCGGACCAGGTGGTGGTGCTACAGCTGCTTTTTCAAAAGATAAGACCTGGCTCTGGACCAATACCGCGCAGGTGGATTTTGATTTTGCGGAAAAACACAGCATAAGTGTGTTAATCGGAAATGAGCAACAGAGAAGGACCTCTACCAGCTTTGGTATTGCAAGAAGGACCTTGTCTGACTCCGCTTATACCAATGTACAGGCTGGTTTTGTGACAAACAATACAGCATTGATGGGATTGGGAGAGAATTACCTGTTATCTTCTTTCGGCCGCCTGAGTTATGACTATAACAAAAAATACTTCCTGAGTGGAAATGTACGCCAGGATGAGTATTCTGCTCTCGGAGTTAAGAAAGGGGTTTTTTATGGCGCATCTCTTGGATGGGAGATCGCAAAGGAAAATTTCTGGACTGGTGCCGGTCTTGATCACGTATTCAGCAGTTTCAGACTGAGAGGCAGCTATGGTAAGGTCGGTAATACTGCCGGTCTCGGAAATTTCCCCACTTACTCTAATTACGGATCTGGTTTATATGGAGGTGTAGCAACCCTTGCTTTCTCCTCTGTGGGTAATCCCAATATCAAATGGGAAACAAGTAAAAAGACAGATATCGGTTTGTCATTCGGCATATTGAATGACAAGATCACCTCAAATATCTCTGTTTATAAGAATGATATTGATAATTTATTGTTACAAGTACCTCAGTCACCTTCTGCTGGTTTACCCAATAGCATCTTTCAAAACGTAGGTACCATGTACAATAAGGGTATCGAGATAGAAATAAACGCTACCCCTATTCAGAAAAAGGACTTTAGCTGGACATCTTCATTCAATTTCGCATTCAACAAAAATGAAGTTAGTTCGTTGGCGCCAGGTCTTAATGAAATTCAAACTGCTACCAGCGGTCTGGAAACAGTGAGCAAGACATTACCTGGCTATTCAGCAGGTTATCTTTGGGTCGTTCGCAGTGCCGGTGTTGATCCCGCTACAGGAAGAAGGATTTTTGTCAAATCAGGCCGGTAATAAAGTCTATTATCAATTTGGTAGTACGCTGCCTGCAGGTAAGTTTAACTGGTCGAATGCAGACGGAACACGTTATGAAAAAACAAACCCTGATGGATCTAAAACAGCTTTACAGATCAACCAGGCTGATGATGCGGTACTTTACGGCAATACGCAGCCACGATATATCGGTGGTTGGGATAACACGATCCGTATTAAGGATTTTGACGTGAACTTCCTCTTTACTTACCAGTTCGATTTCTCTATTTATTATGGTTCAAACGCGGGTCTGCATGATCAGCGTTTCTGGAATAACGATGTGGATGTATTGACCGCCTGGTCTAAACCCGGTGATATTTCCAGTATCCCCAAACCAATGTTCAATGATAACGTATCCAACGGTTCTGCATTCCCAATGGATATAAATGTGTTCAAAGGAGATTTTGTAAAACTGCGTACAATACAGATTGGATACAATGTTCCAAAATCACTGCTTGATAAAGCCAAGATCAGCAGGGCAAGAGTGTATGTAAGTGCACAAAACCTTGCTATTATCACCAAGTATCCAGGTCCAGACCCTGAGGTTTCTACAAATGGTAACTCTGCGACTTCTTCAGGCATTGACAGGAACACGCTTGCAAACGGAAGAACACTGACACTTGGATTAAACATCAATTTCTAGAACCCAACCTAAAAAATATAAACAAATGAAAACAACATTCAACTATATTCTCGGCTTAGGATTGGGCATGACTTTGCTTACTACCTCCTGTAATAAGGACATGCTGAATCCTGTGCCTGAAACCTCGGTTTCGGATCTTACGGCTTTCGATCAGCCTTACAGGATTACCAACCAGGTGCTTTCTTTATATTCGACATTGAAATCTGGTGCTTTTTATGGCGGCCGGGTACTTGTATATGGTGATATCCGTGGAGAGGAATTTCTGCTGGAAGATCCCAACCTGGTAACCAATGCAGATGTTTGGGGCCTTAACCCAACCAATAGTGCTACAGCAGTACTCGGACTCTGGGGCCAGGCATACTTTGTGATCAATAGCTGCAATGTATTTATTGATGGCATGAACGCCAAGGGTACGGCTGTTGTAGGAACAGCTTTAGGTAATAATTATATCGCAGTGGCCCGCCTGATCAGGGCACTGTCCTATTAAAATTTATAACAATGTTACGCAACGCCTTTTGCAAAAGGTGCAA
>CAZGSG010000535.1:0-3155 GCA_964528095.1 uncultured Terrimonas sp. | reverse complement strand
TTGATACTGATTTATCCGGTTCTGTCGCCCTCCCTGTACAATTTTCGAACCGGTTTGTTTTAGAATTAAGGCTTATTTGATTTCTAAATTGGTCATGGCCAACAATTACAACCTACGCAGTGGGTTCCCTAATATTCCCAATCGCAAAACATCGGAAATAAGACTATGAATTTGGCAGAAAACATTAGCTATATTGTTGGATAATTGCAACTTATATCATACATTTCAAAATGGTTCTCTAAAACCTGAGATATGAAAATATTAAATTTTAAGGCAGAAAACGTTCATGGGTATCTGAATTTTGATATCGACTTTGATGAAGAAGTCACTTTCTTGATCGGAATAAATGGAACAGGGAAAACAAGCATCCTAAACTTAATCTTAGGATTAATTTCACCTTCCTTTAAGTATTTAAATCAAATTCAATTTTCATTTTGTCAAATTACTGTAGGTGAAAATATTCAAGAACCTACTAATGTCATTTCGGCTGTGAACCGAGAAGATAAGCATTTAGAAATTACAGTTTTTGATAATTTAGGAAATCAAGTTGTTACAGGAACTCTGAATAAATGTGAATCTAAATTAATTGACTCTGAAGGGAATGTTGATGCATATCGAGAACGACATAAGCAATGTCAAATGGAGTTTGAGTCGCAACAACTATATAAAGTTATTAACGAGAAGGCCACACCATTATTCTTAGGATTGGGTAGGCGAATTTATGAAGGCTCTCATATTGATCAAAGTATCCGCACAAAACAGCATCTTTTTAGATATAGAAGACTGCAAACTATATCAAATGATCCGTTAAATGCAAGCTTAGTTGATTTGCAAGCAATAATTTATGATTATTATCGGCTAATAGGTGCTAAACAGACAAGGCTTAATGAACTTTTCAAAAATCAGATTTTGGAAGTTCTTTTTGAGTTTAATGAAAATACCGATTTTAGTTTTCGAATAGATTCTTCAGAAATAGAAGAAAAAAGGAAGCAGCTCCTGACTGCCGTAGGAATGATCTCTGCAGGGAATTTGAGCTCAAAAATTAGCTCATTCTTTGATAAGTTAGTTGAATTGCAACAAGAGATTGATGTCGCAAGGAAAAAAAAGGAAAGTAAAACAGATGAGCTTTACAATCGAAATATTGGCAAATGGTTTGTAAACCGTCCACAGTTAACTAGGATCGATGATATTGTAAAACTAAGTTTGGAATATCAAGAGGAAATTAACAAACTAAACGAACCTCTTAATAGATTAAAAAGTATAATTGACGCATTTTTTCAGGAAGGCGCCAAAGAACTTATTATTACTCCAGAAGGTGAGTTGATTATTAATCTTAAGAAAACAGAAGGTAAGGCATCTTGCTTTGAACTTTCTTCTGGAGAAAAGCAAATATTAACTATGATAGGACACCTAGTGTTCTTTGAAAGAAGCTTTGGGTCTAAATCCGGAATATTTATTATTGATGAGCCCGAAATTTCTCTTCATTTAGCTTGGCAAGAAATATTTGTAGAAAGTATTCAAACTGCAAGTCAAAATAGTCAACTAATTCTTGCAACTCACTCACCGGCAATTATAGCCCACTATTCAGAAGCGAATTGTGAAGACTTAACAAAATTGAATTAATTCATTTAAGATGGCTATGCTTGAATTTAGCGAAAATGCACGAGGTGTCATTGACCGTTTCTTTGAGTTCAGAAATGATGTAGATGTTTATACTGAAGATAACTTTGCTGATAAAGAATTCTATAAGTCATTATTCTCCAGACTGGCCAAGCCTGGGTTACGAATAAATGATGTTACCCCGTTAGGCTCCAAAACCAATGTTTTAAAAAAACACCAAGAATTCATAAGCAATCCAACAAGAAGACAGAAATTGTTTATAGTAGATGGGGATTTGGAGTTGTTGACAGGCAAAAATCCTGCTCCGGGAAAATGTCTGTATATACATAATGTCTATTGTATTGAAAACTTGATTATTGAAGAAAATGCAATAGTTGAACTCCTTTACTATAATTTGGGCGACACTTCCAAAGAAGATATTCTTAAGTTGTTTAATATTGAGAGTTGGCTGAAACAAATTGCACCTTCGCTTTGTGAGCTGTTTTATCATCTTGCATTATTAAGGGAAGTTGACGGAGCCCCTGAGATAAAAAGCATTCATTTATTTTTGACTCAAATGGGAAAGAATGCATGTGTAGATATTCCCAAAATTGAAATTTACATTGCGGAACTTAAAGTCGAAATTATTGCAAAGCTATCGCACACACACAAAGATGCATCCAAAGAGTATGAAAGGTTATTAAATGTTATGTCTAGAAAATGGCCAACCAATGTTGAGACGGCCTTAAGGATCATTTCTGGGAAAGACTATTTATTACCACTTCTACAATTCGAGGTAAATAAAATTACCGGAAAGGCATCATGTATCCCCAATAAGAAGATAAAATTATTTCTAGTAAACAATTGTAAACTAGATGGCTTTTCCGATCTAAAAGATTTTTTGCATTCAAATTAGTAAATGTAATAGCGAAGAAATAAGTGAATATAAGAGTGAAAGCCAGCTATGTTTTGGTTATACCAAAACTGCCGGTACTCATGCTAACGCATTCGTGGGAGAGATTTTTTTCATGCTAACGCATTCAAAAAAGGAGGAGGAAGAAACAATGCAAACAAATAAAAACACAAAAAAGAAAGGTGGTCGCCCGAAGAGGGAGGCTCCGCGGAATCTGTTACTCGGCGTTCGGTGCAGCAGCGATGAAAAGAAAAAGATTGTTGCCAATTCCCGCCTTTTATCACTCACCGTTTCGGAATACTTGCGGGAGCTGGGACTAGCGTACTATATCCAACCGCAATACAAAATCCTGCCCAAAGAGGTGTTGCTTTTTAATGCCGACCTCAATCATATTGGTTCCAACCTGAACCAGATTGCGAAAAAAAGAAACGGGATTGATCCGCTGTCAGACCAGGATAAAGCGGAGTTATTATCCCTGAAAGACAAACTTTCTCAACTGGTTTCCTTTATCAAATCTTATTTTGAGTGATTGGAAAAGTGATCAAAGGGGCTTCTTTTTATCACTGCATTTCTTACTGTTTGGAGGACTAGCAAGGATTAAAAAATGATCCGGAGCTATTGGGAACAATAGCCCAACACCTTC
>CAZGSG010000534.1:0-3156 GCA_964528095.1 uncultured Terrimonas sp. | reverse complement strand
TGATGAATATTGACCCGATTGCAGGTAATCGGCATAAGCTGGCCAGGATTTTATGATCAACCTGTTGGCCAATGCACGATCACCTGTTTTCTCAAAAACAACCTGCTTCACAAAAAACTCAGGTACCCAGTTAAAAAAAGTAGAGGGTACACCAAATTCATCCCATGAGCGTGTGATACCATATTTTTTTACGAATGTATTTTCCTGCAGCCGTATGAAGTAAATTGTATCTATACCTGGTTTATATCCTTCCTCTATCAGGCTTCTGATCTGGGTATACTCCTTCGTCACTGGTTTTAAAAACTGGACATGCAGATTGTACAGCGCATTGCTGATAAATAATACTCCTGCCAGGCCTCCGGTCAGTATCAGCTTCATTTTATCTTTTAATAAATGCAGAACCGTTATCGCTACAAAAAACCAAACACCCATATTCAGCGCCAGCATGGTCCGGTTGGATGCGTAGTTTTCTTTTACGATCAAACCCGGCAAGTAAATAAGCAGGAGTAGGGAAAAAATAAACAACAGTTGTTTTAACCGTTTTGGTAATGATATGACGGGCAGTTTTTTCCAGTAAACTGCTATAGTGGAACCGGCTAATACCAGGGAGGCAACAAGACCGGCAATATTTTTCTCATTGAATAAATAAGTAAAATGAAAAGCTCCGGCCATCGGTCGGCCAATAAAGAATTTTAATTTCTCTATTACATTAATATGAATGCTTGTTCTTTCACTACCCGGTATATGACCTGACTTAAGTTGATATTTGAATAACAGGTAATAAACAAGACAAATAAAAAGATACCCCGCAGCGCCAATAATAACGACTCTCCATTTACCCGGATTCTTCAACAAATGCAGTAAAAAAGGCAGGAGAAAACAACCAAATCCATTCTGATAAGTAAAACAGGAAATAATACCCAGCAGCAAGCCCATAAAAACGCCCGCACCTGCAACTTTTATCCTTTTCTCTTCATAGCTGATCGACGCATACACACAATATCCAGCTAAAAAACCGGCAGTATTTGCAAGAAATAATTCAAGGCAGGATGCCCAGGTAATTGAGATAGAAAAAACAGGCGTGCAGATAAGAAACAATACTGAAATTCCCGCCAGCAACCCTGGCAATCCTTCTTTGATCGAGATCTTCCGGATAATGTAATACCAAACCGGTATCGACAACAACCAGCCGCAAAGGGAGAAAATACGAATGAACTTTATATCACTGAATTTATTTGCCTTACCAAACAAATAATCGAACATAAGGTCCGTAATATACCTTCCCTGTATAATGAACATGTGGAACCCCGATCCTTCCTTATAATTCCACAATTGAACTGATTCATCTGTATAAAAATACTCTGTATAAAATACCGGTAAATAGATTGCAATCGCAAGCATCCATAAAACAAATACCATTAAAAAATCAGTTCTTTTCATACATACTATTTACAACTGTAACAAAAATAGCTATTACCGGATATGACAAAGCATGAAATCATTCTCTTTTGCACCTGGTTATTCTGGTTGTAAACTAGCCGCATAAAAAAATCCCCCACGTAAAACGCGGGGGATCAATAAAAATATCAAACTGAATTAAGCGATCTCAACATCAGCGCCTGCTTCTTTCAGCTTAGCTGCGATATCTTCAGCTTCTGCTTTAGAAACACCTTCTTTGATGTTCTTAGGTGCGCCATCAACCAGGTCTTTCGCTTCTTTCAAACCTAAACCAGTCAGATCCTTAACGATCTTAACTACGTTCAGTTTAGAAGCTCCGGCTGCTTTCAATACTACATTGAATGCAGTTTTTTCTTCTACAGCTGCTGCGCCACCGCCATCGCCACCACCTGCTACAACAACTGCTGCTGCTGGTTCGATGCCGTATTCTGATTTCAGAAAATCAGCTAATTCCTGTACTTGTTTTACTGTTAAGCCTACGAGGCTTTCTGCTAATGCTTTTACGTCTGCCATTTTGTGTTGATTTTTACCGTCTTCACTTCCGCTTCCGGCGGATCCGACGGCAATTTTAATAAAAATTGTTTCGCCTTTATTTTTAAACCATCCAGCCAGGTTCTTTATAAATTTCGCTCCTGTTTACCAGGATCGCAATTAAATTATTCAGCTGCGGGTGCATCAGTTGCAGGAGCTTCTGCTACCGGTGCTTCCGCTACTACTGCTGGTGCTTCTGCTGCAGTTGCGCCAGCTGCTTTTTGCTCATGATGATGCAATAAAGCCGCCAGTACTCTCTTCGCAGGAGATTGCAACAAGCCGATCACTTCGCCGATCAATTCATTCTTCGTCTTGATCTGTGTCAGTGCTTTCAGGCTGCTATCGCCTGTGTATACATCTCCATTAATGAATGCTGCTTTTAATTCAGGTCTTTCACCATTCGTTGCCTTGCGGAAAGAACTGATGATAAGAGCTGGCTCCTTTGGATTTTCAGAGAACATCAGCGCAGTTACTTTGTGTAATGAATCATATACACCTGCATATTTTTCACTGTCAAGTGATTCCAGCGCTTTTCTGATCAAGGTGTTTTTAGCCACCTTCATTTCTACCTGCTTATCAAAACAGGCACGGCGTAATTTGCCAACCTGTGCTACAGAAAGAGATTCTGTATCGGCGATATAGAAGTTTGTGTACTGAGAGAACTTGCCTTTCAGTGCTTCAATCACTTCGTTTTTTTGATCTTTTGTCATGTCTTATTATTTTGTCATCCTCCAATGCTTTGGCAAAGGCGGACCCGGTTTAGTAATTAATGTACAAATGCTTTTGTGTCAACTGCAATACCAGGGCTCATTGAGCTGGCCATGCTGATACCTTTTACATAGGTACCTTTTGCAGAAGATGGTTTTGCCTTGATGATCGCGTTGATAAGCTCCTGGCTGTTCTCTGCAATCTTTTCAGGAGCAAAGCTTACGCGACCGATAGAGGCGTGAACGATTCCGGCTTTATCAACCTTGAACGCGATCTTTCCGCCTTTCACCTCATTCACTGCTGCAGCTACATCATTGGTAACTGTACCAGTTTTCGGGTTAGGCATAAGGTTACGCGGTCCGAGGATCTTACCAAGCTTACCAATTTTAGGCATAACGGAAGGCGTTGCCACGATCACATCGATATCAACCCATCCGCCTTCGATCTTTGCAACAAATT
>CAZGSG010000533.1:0-3171 GCA_964528095.1 uncultured Terrimonas sp. | reverse complement strand
TCCGGTGGTCACCTGGCCCTGATGGGTGGATTACTTGCAAACGATCATCGCTTTGATGGCAATTGCCCGGGAGTTGACAATATCAAAGTTGCAGCGATCATTGACAAGTACGGCATCACCGATGTATGGGATTGGGGTTATGGACCCAATATCACCAGCAAATCGGCTACCCGCTGGCTGGGAGATAAGGCAACGGACAAACAATTCGCGGCTTCCGTATCGCCGGTCACTTATGTGAATAAAAACAGCCCGCCAACATTTATCGTTCATGGTGACGCGGACCCTACCGTACCTTACCAGCAGTCGGTTTATTTGCATAAGAGATTTCTGGCAGCCGGGGTAAAGACAGAATTTGTAACTATAAAAGGCGGCTTGCATGGCAAGTTCGATAAGGAGCAGAATTCAGATCTTAATAAATCCATCGCCGCTTTTTTAAAGGGTCTTGGGCTGGCAGGCAAGTAGTAATAATCTTACCGGAAATGTAGATACCGGTCTCTGTAAGTAATAATGCGTTATTATCTTATAGAGACCGGTATAGTTTTATACCAGGTTCTACCGGTAGCCACCGCTGCAATTGTATCAAAGAAATTTGGAGAGAGAACGGGTGATAATCCCATCGCTATATCCTGACCATTTATCAACGATCTTTCCATTTGGGTCAATCAACACAAAAGTCGGAAAGCTGTCTACTCCATACTTCATCGATGTTTCGCTGGATTTTCCTTTTTCATCTGAGAGGCAAAGCCATTCGGGCTTATCCCTTTGCAGCCCCTTTTTCCATGTTTCTTTACTGTCTGCGCTAAAACTGATTACCTGTAATTTGTCAGCATATGTTGAGTGCACTGTTTTTAACTCCTTCACCGATTCGACGCAGGGGACGCAATGGGTTTGCATAAAATCAAGCAATACGTATTTCCCTTTGAAATCGTTGATGGAATGAAGCTGTCCCTTTTCATCAGCTGCGGTAAAATCGTGCGCGAGGTCTCCTTTTTTTAATACTGCACCAACTTTTACATATGTATTGACCTTACGGCCAAGCATGCTTTCTTTCATTTCCGCGGGGAGTTGGTTGTAATATGCCGCCATTTCCTGTTTTGAATAAATCTCTTTCAAAAAATAAAGCTGGAACAGTCCCGGGTAACTATTGCTATGGGCTTTAAAGAAAATAGTTCGTTCAACGATCATCAGACTGTCGATGACTGTCACTTCTTTCACTAATCCATTGAGTTTTTGTTTTGAGGCGCTGTCTTTGGCCGATAAAAGAGGTATCGCGATGGTCATTAAACTTTCTCTTTTGTCGAGTAAAGGCCCCAGCGTTTTGTATAATACATTGTTTTCATCCTGTATAGGGGAGCCTGTGATACGCATTTTATTGGGGAAGTCGTTGATTCCTCCGCTGATAGTAATATGCTCGTTTTTGATCAGGAATGTACAGTAGTAGGTTTTGTTGTTATACCATATTGTCAAGAAAAGTGAACGGGGACCGTCTTCTATTTTTCCTTCGAGCGTGCACCTGCCATTTATTAAAACGCCGTTATTGATATCCGTCTGTGTTTCAAAATCCTTAAGTACAATCGCTGTGTTATCTGCAAATCCTGTGATGGCAACGTTGATCCGGTAACCTTGTGCCCATGAGCAAAACTGCAGTACTACAAGAATAAAGAGTAGGGGGAATTTCTTTTTCATTTTCTAGATTTTAATGTTTGCTGATATGATCCTCGTTTCAAAACTATACACAACAAAAAAAGATTACGGTTAACGCTCTGACAATGATTGTTAACGTTTGTTAAGGGTGATTTATCCAGCGATAAAAACCGGATATATTTGCAGGGATGCGTCTTCCTAAATTATTGATATTGTCCTTTATTGCCGGTGCCGGCCTGCTCGGCTTACAGGCCTACTGGATGTATCATGAGTGGAAGAGTGGAGAGGAAATACTGGACAGGCAAATCAATTACGCAATTGAGAAGGCGGTGGACAGTGAATTGATGACACGCCGGAATAAACTTGCGGATTACCTGCAGGGCATACTCCTGGATACGAACTTTGTCAGGTTTACTACAAAGTATAATCCTGAACAAAAATCCTGGGTCATCGTAATGCATGATCCGGCTATTCCTGGCATGCAAAATGCCTGGAAGGATATACGACTTGAAGCCGACTCCGCGCTAAGCGCCAAGCAGGAAAAAGAGATCGTAGATAATTACCTGCAACAGAATGTACGGACTGTGCTCACGGGTGATCCCATTATTTATTATACACAACGTTTTGGACAGTTATGGGACAGCGCGGCAAAAAAAGCGGCTATGGATACGATCCGGCTGGCAGCACTGTTCAGGCAACAGCTTGCTGCATATGGTATCGATCCCGCGTTCAATCTTATCTATATCGATACTACAGGAGGAATGCATAGTGCTGTTGCCCGTAACAGCGGCTTTACAACCATCCCGGTCGCCATTAATTATAAAAGCATCAATAATTATACAAAAAACTATTTTGTCATTGCGCATATTCACGATCCGGGCCTGCTCGTTTTTGGCAGACTCTGGGTAGCCCTGCTGGCAACGATTGTTTTGCTGGGGCTTACTTTATATTGCCTGTACGCCATGTACAGGGTCATCTTCCGGCAAAAACAATCCGACGAGATTAAGAATGATTTCATCAGCAATATGACGCATGAATTAAAAACCCCTATCGCTACAGTGAGTGCTGCCATAGATGGCCTGCAATATTTTGAAGGGATGGCTGATCCTGCAAGAGCAGAAAGATACCTTAATACATCCAGGCTTGAACTGCAACGTCTTAATGAACTGGTAAGTAAAGTGCTTGATCTGTCTGTGTATGAAAAGGAGGGTCTTGATCTCCGGAAAGTAAATATACCCGCGCGCTCTTTACTGGAAACAGTTGTCAACGCTTTCGATATGCAGCCAGTCACTTCTTTTACCTGCGCTATACGGGAAGAGCAGCCTGGTATCATGATTTTTGGAGACCAGACTCACCTGTCGGGCGTTTTTTATAACCTGGTAGAAAACGCGCTGAAGTATGGAAAGGAAAAAGTGCGGCTGGAGATTACGAACGCGACTAACAAAAAGGATACGAGTAACGGGCCACGGTAAGAAGGGGAAGGGATCCGAGCAAAGTAAAAACCCTTTTTTGTTGAAAAATTTTACC
>CAZGSG010000532.1:0-3171 GCA_964528095.1 uncultured Terrimonas sp. | reverse complement strand
AAGGATCACCCAGATACTAAATGAGCCCCAGGTGTATTTGAAAAATATACCCGGAGGCAACCTGGAGGCATTTGATCTTACGGACAATGGGGGAGTACTGACTTCACAGTTTGTAAGTAACCGGCCAGATGAAAATTTCGAAAAGATCATCGACAATAATATTAATACAAAGTATTATCAGAATGGAAAGAAAACACTGTGGGTGCAATACAGATCTGCAGTGCCTGCTATTGTAACGCGGTATACCATTACTTCCGGAAGTGATGTGGAAGAGCGTGATCCAAAAGACTGGAATTTGCAGGGATCCAATAATGGCAGTAGCTGGACCATAATCGACTCACGGGTAAACGAAGATTTCCCTACGAGATTACTCACCCGTACGTTTGAAATGAATAACACGCAGTCTTTCCTGTAATATCGTTTGAATATCCTGATGAATGGGAATAACAATAATACCCAATTTGCAGAATGGGAATTATACCAACGAAAGAACCAGTCAATATCATTTGGTGATATAGTTGATAAAACATTTGGTGATGAGCCCTTTGAATTGGTAGTGAGCGCCAATTCGGGTCTGCCTGTACAATTGGAACTGGTTGCCGGCGCGGGTACAATCGATGCTGAAGGGTTTTTAATCCTGAATGGGGCAGGATCATTTACTATCCGGGCAACACAGGCTGGTGATCAAAATTATTTTCCGGTCACTTTAGAAAAAACATTTGTAGTCGCAAAAGCGGAACAGGCTGTTTCAATCAATAATATTCAAGCGAAAACATTTGGTGAAGCACCGTTTGCAGTAGTTGCGGGTTCAAGTTCCGGTCTTCCTGTTCGTTTTGAAATAGTAGCAGGCCCGGCAGCTGTGAGTGAACAGGGTGTTATCACAATAAATGGTGCGGGTACTGTTACCGTTCGGGCTATACAGCCTGGCAATGATAATTACCTGGAGGCTGTTGCTGAGACCTCTTTCACAGTAGCAAAGGCAATGCAGTCTATTAGCTTTAATGCGATCACCGACAAACACAGGAATGAAGAACTGTTATTGACAGCAACTGCTTCATCTGGTCTTACAGTAGCTTATCTGGTAGAAGGCCCTGCCACCCTGCAGAACAATACACTTCATTTCACCGGGGAAGGAAGAGTGACGATCAAAGCGTTGCAACAGGGAAATGAAAACTACCTGGCTGCCGATACGATTACGCGGAGCTTCATGGTATATGGAACCGATAATAAAACAGAGGACTTCCGGTTGCTGATCGCTCCGAATCCAACAAGGGGGCCGCTAAGCGCTATCATCCTGAATAAGAAAAGAGACAGGCAATACAACTTCTACCTGTATAACTTCTCGGGACGCCTGATACAATCCTGTATCATAGCAAAGAACAGCCTGATCAGTGTAGCCTACTTTAATTTACAACATGAACGGAACGGCCAATATTATTTATATGTAACAAATGGGGAGCAGACCTTAGTGCGGATCATTATAAAGCAATAAGCGATAAAATAAAAAAGCCGGGGCATGATATAGATCACACCCCGGCTTTTTTATTTAGATCCTATTTAATTACAACTGGCAATTGCGTAATACTTAAACCGGCTTGCTATTTAAATCGGGTTGAGGATAAAATTCAAAGAAATCAAAAAAATCAAAACCGTAGTTCGTCAAGTAATAAGGAGTCTATTTTTGAATTTTTACTTTTGAGTTTTGCATTTGCCTCACATTATTTTTTTAACAACGGCGTCGGGGTTTCCATTTTTGTTTTTCCTAACACAGTCGTGATGCCGGCTATCACCCCTGCAATATCAGAGAGGTCAGCAGGAACGATCATCGAGTTATTTACCTTCGCCAATTTGCCAAATTCAGTAAGGTATTGCTCGGCAATACGCAGGTTCACCGCGTTCATACCACCTTCACCATTTATGGACTTGGCTATTTCAGTAATACCCTTTGCGGTAGCGATAGCTACAAGTTCTATTTCAGAAGCGGTACCCGTGGCTTCATTTATACGGCGTTGTTTTTCACCCTCTGATCTTGCGATTGTTTCCTGTTTTTCACCTTCCGCCCTGTTTATTTTAGCTTGTTTATCACCTTCTGATTCGGCGATCAATGCCCTTTTCTCCCGTTCTGCGCGCATCTGTTTTTCCATCGCGTCCTTGATGCTCTGGGGTGGTGAGATGTTCTTTACTTCATATCTTGAAACTTTAATACCCCAGGGGCCACTGGCTTTATCCACCGCTTCCACAATACTCCCATTCACGGTTTCTCTTTCTTCAAATGTTTTATCCAGTTCCATTTTACCAATGATGCTCCGCATGGTAGTCTGCGATATCTGAATGACAGCAAACCGGTAATTATCTATACCATAGGAGGCTTTCTGCGGATCAATGACCTGCAGGTATAAAATGCCATCCACTTCTACGGCAATATTATCACGGGTGATACATATCTGTGAAGCAACATCGATCGCCTGCTCTTTCAGGTTTTGTTTATAGGCTATTTTATCAATAAAAGGGATCAGGATATGAAATCCCGCATCCAGCGTACGACTGTATTTTCCGAGCCGCTCAACAATATAAACCGAACGTTGTGGCACTACTTTAAACGTTGACAGGAATGCGATCAGCAGGAATACTACTAGTAAAATAAGAATGATCGTAGATGTAGTCATAATCATATTATTGTTTGGTGGATTTTACAATTAACAGGATGCTTTCATTGCCGATGACAATGATCGTTTCTCCTTTTTCAATACTGTCGGCCGAACGGGCATCCCAACTCGTTCCTTTGAAGTCGACTTTACCATCCTGGCCGGGACCTATAAAAGTTTCAGCCCTGCCGGTTTTACCAATGAATTCGTCTTCGATCTCGCTCGGCTTTTCACGGGCGCCCAGTATTTTTTTGATCCATTTCCTGAATAATAAGATAGTCAGTGCTGTGCTTACCAAAAAAAGCAACAATTGAGTATTAATGGAAATATCAACAAAGAGGGAGACTATCGCGACGATCCAGGCACCAACGGCAAAGAAAAAAAGGATCAGACCGGGTACCGCAAATTCCAGCAGGAAAAACACAAAACCGACAATAAACCAAATGACCGCAGCATTGTAGAATAGATCCATTTTTAAGCAATTACGTTAGTAAGGCGATAGTTCCAAATATAGTTTTTTAATCCA
>CAZGSG010000531.1:0-3203 GCA_964528095.1 uncultured Terrimonas sp. | reverse complement strand
GCTTAGTTGGTCTTGAACTCGTATTATACATGGCATAGTCCGCTCCCGTCTTTTGCCAGTCTTCCAGCTTTTGAGGAAACCCTTCATCGTCTATTAGTTGATATTCAGGCCCGCTTAAATAAGCGCCCGCATATTCCTCCGTTACATGATACATAATACCGCTATTGCCTTCAGGCGCTATTTTCCACTCTACCTGTAGTTCGAAATCATCGTACTGTTCAGTGGTGATAATATCAGCACGCAGATCGCTTTTATCTGTTTCGCTTCCTTTGCAATACAATTCACCATTCTTTACCCCCCAGCAATCTGCTGATTTATCCTGGTACATCCTCCAGCCTGCCAGGCTTTTGCCGTCAAATAACAATTTCCAGCCAGCTTTTTTTTCAGCCCTGGTCAGCGTATTATCTTTTGTTATATAAAATGAGAATAATAACAGGCAGCAGGCTGCTGTTATACCTGTAAATAAGATCTTCTTTATCATCTGTCTATTTTTATTTGCGAATATTATTCTTACTCATCCTCCTCTTCTTACCTGAAACCATCTCAAAATGGTCTTTTAACAGGGCCTTATAGTAACCGGCTATTTTCACTACGTGAAAATGCTCCTTGGCTCAACTCTCTGCAAATAGCCAGGGTCTTCCTTCGCTCATTTTCTCTGTTAGCTCCTTTGAAATCACTATCGAAGTACATGCTTTACAAATTATTTCGGAAACCTGTTAAGACTGGCCATTTAATGAAGAAATACTTTTGAGATAAGCTCTAAACAACTTTCAATTTTAACGGATCCCATACCACCGCTTTATTGGTAAAATAGCTGTCATTACAAAGCAATGCAGGTGCTGCCGCGCGATAACCAAAAAGCGCGTCTTCTACCGATAAGTTTTTCTCCCGTATGGCTGTAAAAAAATGATGGAAATGATCAAAGTGCGCTCCCCTGTATCCTTTTTCCGCGGTATAGATAGTCGTATCAGGAGGTAGTATTCTTTTACGCTCATAGGCCATCGGGTCATCCTTTCCGAGTTTAGTGGCCATCAATGGATCGTCTACTCCCGAATAACCTTTATTGCGGCTCAATGTTACTTTATCCCATTCCACATTCATACTTCCTTCACTGCCTACCAATCGCAGGTAAGTACTATCCGCGGTACCATCAACAAAATTCACCCGCAAGGACAAGTTGAATGCCGGATGCTCCGGCGTTTCAGCATAGTCAAACATTCCCATCAATACATCGGGCACTTCTCTTCCATCTTTCCAGTAACGTAAACCACCCATGGCCATTATTTTCTGCGGTCCTTTTGAATTGGTGATAAAATGAAGACTGGAAAAAAGATGTACGAACAGGTCGCCGGACACACCGGTCCCATAATCTTTGTAACAACGCCAGCGGAAAAACCGTTTTGCATCAAATGGGCGATCAGGGTATTTATTTAAAAATGCTTTCCAGTCAACCGTTTTTTCTGAGGCATCGGCTGGTATAGTATATTGCCATGCTCCTTCAGGAGAGTTGCGCGCCCAAAAACCTTCCGCATAATTGAGTTTGCCAATAGCACCCGCGGCCAGCAATTCTTTTGCTTTTTCATTGCCCAGTGAACTCAAACCCTGGCTACCTACCTGGAAAACGACCTTATTTTTATTCTGCGCATCTATTACCGCATTTCCTTCTGCTACATCATGCACCATTGGTTTTTCACAATAAACGGCTTTACCGCTATTCATCGCTGCCACAGAAATATCCTTATGCCAGTGATCAGGAGTGGCAACGATCACCGCATCGATATCTTTTCGTTGCAGGATCTCGCGATAGTCTCTTGTAGTGAATATATCATTGCCATACTGCTTTTTTGCAGCTGCTAACCGGCCATCATAGAGATCGCAGGCAGCTATTAATTTTACGCCCGGTACCGTTATCGCCGTATTGGTATCTGCCATTCCCATGCCTCCGGCGCCGATCAGGGCGATCTGCATCGTATCGTTTTTGCTCACCTGTTTTTGCCTGGAAAGTTTTTCTGTTTTGAGTGACTGATTATTCTCCGTTGCTCTTAATGCGCCAGGTACAAGGGTAGCGCCTACTACGCCTGTGGTGACTTTTTGAAGAAAATTTCTGCGTGAGGATTGTTTACTCATTACTTCAATCTTTTTAGTTGGTTGATGCGATATGATTCGGATAACACCCTGAGTGAGTGAATTTTTAAATTTACGGATTTATCATCGAGGAATAAAGACAACCGTTTGCGCAGGATTGCAAGGCAAGATTTTATCATGCCCGATTATTGCTGGCCTGTGTTGCACCAGGTATAAACAGGAGGAAAACAAAGGATCGATTATCCTTGTCTGTGTTTTTATAAGTTAGCAACGGCTATTCTTGTTGTTAATGCTTCTGTATCAACCATTGACAAATACCGGCTTTTTGCGAAGCCGGACATCTTTAATTGTTACCACAACAAAACTTAAGCAAGAAACTGATTTCTATTTTAAAAATGAACGATATTTCCTTCAATGATCAGCCTGGGTTAATATTGAACCAGTAAAGCAGAAATTTGAGGAATATGTTTGAATAGCCGTAATTTCCTTTTTTATAGATATTTACTTATGAAACGCCTGTCTTTATTTTTCCTGATTAGTTTTTATTGCCTGGCACTGCCTGCGCAGAAAAAAGCCCTGTTCGTTATAGCCGATGGTATTCCCGCAGATGTTATTGAGAAATTAAAAACGCCCGCGTTGGACGCGATCGCCAAAGAGGGCGGCCGTGCAAGGGCTTTTGTAGGTGGCGAAAAAGATGGCTACTCTCAAACCCCTACCATTTCTGCGGTAGGTTACAACACGATACTTACAGGTACCTGGGTTAACAAACACAATGTATGGGATAATGATATTGCCGCTCCCAACTATCATTATGCAACCATCTTCAGGTTATTGAAACAACAGGACGCATCAAAAAAGACCGCCATCTTTTCTTCCTGGCTTGATAATCGTACAAAACTTGTCGGAGATGAGATGAAAGAGACGGGTAATTTTAAAGTAGATCATCATTATGATGGGCTTGAACTGGATACTGTTCATTACCCGCATGATAAAGAAAAAAATTATATGCATGCCATCGATGAAGCTGTAGTGGACCATGCCGCTTCTTATATACGATCGGATGCACCCGATCTTTCCTGGGTATATCTTGAATATACAGATGATATGGGGCACAGATA
>CAZGSG010000530.1:0-3229 GCA_964528095.1 uncultured Terrimonas sp. | reverse complement strand
GTGAAATTATATGTGTGCATTGAAAAGTGAACATAAGCCGGGACTCTTAAGTAGTCTTCTCAAAAATAAATGTACCCGTTGCCGTAGGGGAAATATTTTCAGGTATAGCAACGCATACGATTTTAAAAATACGATGAAGATGTATGACAACTGCACTGAATGCGAGCAACCACAGGAGCCTGAAGTGGGATTTTATTACGGAACCTGGTTTGTCAGTTATGGACTGTCGGTGACGATCTGCGTGGCGAGTTTTATTATTTGGATTATAACGGTTGGGATCTCATTAAATGATAGCCGTCTCTTTTGGTGGATGGGAGCTAATGCTATTCTGCTCGTGGTCTTACAGCCTTTGTTGATGCGTCTTTCCCGAACTATTTGGCTGGCTATTTTTATACATTATGACTATCAATGGTACTCGCAGCCTCCTGCTCCTGTTGAACGAAGTAATGACCAGATGAAAAATAACTGGTAATACTTTATCAGCTACCAACGCTTTAAAGAAAGAATTTCATAACCATTATCACTGTTTAAGTGGTGCTGTTATGCACCTGAGATTTTTATTAATATATTAAAGATCCTGATGCTGTATGCCTTTTAATGTCAATGAAATCGATCTTGTTTTATTGGTTGAGAATATGCCTGACCTGATTTTCTACCTCGATATGGACAAGAAATTGCTGTCGTTCAATGCTGGGGGAAACCGGTTTTTAAAAATGATTGGCTGTCATGATCCATTACCCGGGGACGACGTACTGGCATTTTTTCCTGAAAAGAAGCGAAAATATCTTATGCAGGAGCTCGATAAACTAAGTATGGGGGAGGTGTATTCATTCGAGGACATATTCCTGGATAATAAAAAAGCGCTTTATTTTGATACCAGCTTGTATGCCCTGTCAGGTGTCAAAGGGGAACAAACCGGGTTTTGCATATTACTGAGGGATACAACCGATAAGCGGCAGGCAGAGGAAAAA
Source organism: uncultured Terrimonas sp. (assembly GCA_964528095.1). Classification (GTDB taxonomy): domain Bacteria; phylum Bacteroidota; class Bacteroidia; order Chitinophagales; family Chitinophagaceae; genus CAZGSG01. The sequence continues at coordinate 2,258 of CAZGSG010000530.1, read as the reverse complement.
TACCGTCGCCTTTTCCATGATAACCCAATGGTAATTTATGTGGTAAGGCTGAAGGACCTGAGCATACTGGAAGTGAACGGGGCTGCTGTCAAACAGTATGGCTATTCAAGGGAAGAATTTCTGCAAAAAAATGCGCTTGACTGGCGGCTGGAAGATGACCAGGAAAAATTGAAAGAGTATTTGCTTTCTATCCAAATGGGAGGTGCTGACGGGCCAGCGGGCGTATGGCGGCATGTGCTTAAAGACGGTCAACACATCTTTATGCAAATATGGCTTCATCGCATTCAATATAACAACGACGATGCTGTGATGGCCATCGCCCAGAATGTTACTGATAAATTGGAGCTCGAGCGCAAGCTGGAGGAGGAACGAAATGCGCGGCATCAGCAATTAACCGAAGTCATCATTACGGCCCAGGAAACCGAAAGGGCTGAAATAGGAAGGGAACTTCACGACAATGTAAATCAGATATTAGGTGCATCAAGATTATACCTCAGTGCTGCAAAGAAATCTCCAGCGTCGAAAAAAAATGATTTAATAGATACGTCCTCCGGTTATATTATGGATGCCATAGAAGAGATTAGGAAATTATCCAAAAGCCTGGTGAGTCCGTTACAACGGCTTCCAACTTTAGAGACGGCTATCAGTAGCCTTGCTGAGGATATAATGATGGTACACGATTTTTTAATAAAGATAGATCTGGGAGGTTTTGAAGCGGCAAATTTGAGTGATAAATTTAAACTTAATATTTTCAGGATTGTGCAAGAGCAGCTTAACAATGTCATTAAACATGCAAATGCCATTAATATCACTATTGTATTGTCATCAACAGACAAGGGGGTCAGCGTAGAAATAATAGATGACGGACAAGGCTTTGATACCGCCCTGCAAAGAAGAGGTATCGGGCTTTCAAATATTCAAAGTCGCACTGAATTGTACAATGGAACAATGGAGGTTGTTTCCTCTCCTGGTGAAGGGTGCCGTTTAATGATAAATTTTCCCCGAAATGATTCAGCCAGCTGAGGATATGTTTATAGCAAATAACATCTATACATAAAAAATAAATCTGTAAAACCTAAAAGAAGCGTTTGCAGAAAGCTAATCAGCGGAAGCCAGTTAATTCTTTTTAGATACTTGGATAAACCGGGGGTGAAACGAAATCTTCTTTTATGAACCAGGTTTTGACTTTTATCGTAAGCATCTGTCAGATTAAGTATTAACTGGTACAAATTATACAGTTGTCAACGTTCCGAACATGTAGCAGCATGGCTGATACTGCAAGCCTCATTTTTCGTAACAGCATGTGTTTTCTATAAGTGGCTGGTTATTCACTCTTGCTGCAAATATCTTAATGCAGATCTTTTTTAATAGGACTACGACATCCGCGAACAACTTATACAATCCTATGTTAAGGCCCTAAGCTGCCCGCCGGTTTATTTGACTTGGTTATGTGGCTTTTTGCAAGGGCGTAAACTCCTTTGTATAGCTTATTCAGAAATCAGGCTTTCTAGATATAAGAGTGAACTACTGCCCGGCAGAATTACGTCTGCCGAATATGAAGCTGGGATATGCACTGCCGATGATTACTTCAACGTTGAGCCCCAATTGCAGAAAACCTGGTATTAGCGGTTCGTTGCTTCTATTTTTTGCCCTCCCGATTTAATTTGTATAAAGTCTTCATATTTGGTAAAATACTCCAGGCCTAAAACTAATAGCATCGAGCTTATAATATATACTTTCTGCATTATGACCGACAAACCCATATAACCGAAACCAAATAGGTAAAAGAAACAGTAATAGGTCAATAAGCAAATAATACAACAGAATTTGAGTAAATGAAGTTTTGACATCAGGATAAATACAGTAATAATAAATAAACCAGCCAATGTTAAAATGATTGATATTGTTCCCAGGTCATGCAAGGGTGTTGCGATTAAGAAAATAAATAGTATGTTGGCAGCGCCTATAAATTTTAAAATACCTGCCGATTGTCTTGAAGAGATCTTTTTTGACATATGGATAAAAAAAATTCCATAACCAACCGAGTGAAATGCCATTCCAATAAGTGCCCAAATCCAGCCAGTATTTTCTGAACCATTTATCGCTTTTGTTGCAAACAAATTGCTTAGGAAATTTTTTGACCAGTGAAACCCTATTGAATTTTTGTCAAGTAATGAGCCGCCTGGATAGGCCAACGTTGCTATTACCACTAATATCACTGAAGTAACCAAACATATCAAAACCGAATATTTCTTAAT
>CAZGSG010000529.1:0-3230 GCA_964528095.1 uncultured Terrimonas sp. | reverse complement strand
TTATTGATAAACCTGACTGGTTTGGCACCGGAGATGGCTGGGAAAGTCCAGTTGCTTACCAGTGTGGGAGATACAAATTTGTTATAGGAAAAAGAATGGCTAAGTCCGAAAAAACAAATATCGATGAGGGGTCCATTGGCGGCGGTTACACTACCGGCAGGGAGTACACGCCGTAATATTGTTGAATAAAAACTACCGGTGGTAGCGTGCGCAGAGTTGATGCCGAGTTTAATATCCTTGTGAACCCGGAGACCGGTATTTGCCTTTACCTCAATATTTTTTTCTATTACCTGTGTTTGCTTTTCATTGGTAGCGGTATACTTAATGGTGTAGTTTCCAGGTTGTGTAAAAGTGATACGGGGGATGCTGTCAGTATTGTTGCTGATGGTGGCGCCGGTACATTCCCACAAATGCCGGGTGGCATTGTGCGATCCGTTTTGCAAAGTGGCAGCTACCGGTACTTCCCAGTCGTCATCTTCAAAGTCGGGCACTATATCAAACGCAGCGTCGAGCGTGGGTTTTATCAGAATCTTTTTTGAAATAGAATCTTTTACGCCCCTGCTATTGGCAATAACCAGTTTCACTTCAAAAGAGCCGGGTTGCTTAAACAGAATACCTGCAGGTTCCCGTTCTGCAGACCTGGCTGGTTCCCCATTTTCAAAATACCAATCATACTTGTTGGCTCCTGAACCATCGAATTTGAAATTCAGGACAGCGGGAACATATTCATTTATGTCCGGTGAAAAGGAGAACCTGGCTACGGGTAAAGAATCCAGGGTTATCTCAATTGTTTTTTGATCGCGGGCGTAGTCATTCCATGCTTCGAGGGTCACAATCAGTTTGCCTGGATTGCTTACCAGAACAGGATCTGGATTGCGACCTGAACCTGGCTTGATGCTTGTATCGGAATAAGTCCATTTGTAGAATAAAGCGCCCTGGGTAGTGTTTGTAATAGTGATGTAAGCAGGTGCACTGTAAGAAGAATCAGCCGGCTGTATGGCAAATGCAGCAATAACAGGAACATCTATTTCTGTTCTGCATTGCGACAGGCATAAGGTTAATAGCACACCTGTTACCAGGCGGGGGTGTCTGATTCTCATAAGCAAAGGGAAACCATCTATACATTTTCATGTATTGACAGCATCCGGTTAGGGGTTATCTATCGGGTGTCTTCCACAATTAAATACAAGAAAATATCCTCCGATGTAAGAATCGAAAAACAATTTATTGACTAATTTTTTTGCTTATTGTGGTGAGGCGGGTACGTTACACAGTTAGTAATTCTAATTTAATGAAATTCTAATTACGGAAAACCGCAAATTTAGAAACGTGCGCGGAAAATGAGTAAGTGTGCAGGTTTGCAGGGTAGGTGTGCAGTGTAAATCAATGGTATATAAGGGCACATTATTTTTTTATTACTGAGAGTTAGACTGCCTTCAATTTTACTTTTGTATGCAAGTAGTTTCTTTCAAGATCGGAGACGGTAATAGGAAGTGTGGAAGCCAGTTCTTTTATTGAGGAACCCAGGTCAACCAGAAAGGCCGGCACTACAATATTAATTAGGCGAATGAATATTCATTCTCGATATTGTTGAGTCGATAATGTTTATGATGGTTTTTTTTTCTGAAGACTTAATTTCCAGGGTGTCTTTTGAACTGGCAACTAAACCTGTCCCTTTATTCTTGATTTTCAGCGATAGTATTTCACCAATCAATGGGGCATCTTCAATAATGGTAGCATTTACTCTTAGATCAACTTTCTTATTAATAGTTATTGAATAGATAAATTCCGTGTCTTTCTGGGTCACATTATTCAGATTACCTACAGAATCAAAACCCATTATTAAAGGAGAACCAATTTCAACAGATAGCTTTCTGGTACTTTTCAGATGAATAATTTTGGTTCTATCACAACCTCCTACTCCTATTAATATACACGCTATTATGAATGTCAAACTAATTAGTGATTTCTGCATACAAAAAGTTGATTTTCCTATGGTGGTAAATTTCTCTGTTATCTAAAATAAGGAAATCGTATTTACGGATAACCGAAAATTTAGAATCGTGTGCGGAAAATGTATAAGTGTATTGGTTTGTCGGGTAAGTGTGCACAGTCCATCATACATAAGTACACGGGTGGCATTACTGCTGATCCGATTAGGCTACCTTCAGTTTCACTTTCGTATGCAAGTATTTTCTTTCAAGATCGGAGACGGTAATAGGAAGTGTGGAAGCCAGTTCTTCATTTGAGGAGCCCATTAGTTATTCAGCCGGTTTATGAACCGGGAAGCGCTTTTCAGTACCTTCTCCCTCCTTTCTTTATGGGGCGTATGACCAGTGCCGGGAATCATATAAACATCTACCTCTCTATCGACTGCTGTTGAAATGGCTTCTACTTGTTTTATCGAACCGTATTCGTCTTTTTCTCCTTGTATAACTAATACCGGGCAGATAATAGAAGACAAAAAATGTTCGATGTTCCAGGTGCTGAAGGTTTCGCTTAACCATGTTTCTGTCCAGGCGCGAAATAAAGTTTCCGTTTTGGTACCGTGATATTTTTCAAGTTTTGCAGGTAAGTCTGTAGTGTTGTATTGAACTACTGCTTCTTTGATTCCATTCAAAGTGATCTCTTCAACAAAAACATGTCCGGCTTCTGCAATTACTCCGGAAAATGCTTCAGGATATTTTCCTGCTGCGATCAACGCAATGGATGCGCCATCACTATGACCAAAAAGAATTGGTTGCTCAATTTGTAACGCTGATAAAAGATCGAGCAATGTGTCTGCTTCCTCCTCCATGTAATGATTGGTTCTTTCCGGGCCTGCCATTGGCGCTGAAAGCCCATACCCCAGCCTGTCATAGACAACCATATTACATTCAGTGCTGTTACATAATGCAGCAGGGAAATCGCGCCAGAGTGCAGTACATCCCAAGGAATCATGCAAAAAAACAATGGTCTGCCTGCTCTCAAAGTTTTCAGTGAGCCTTACAAATAATTGCTGGCCATTCACGGTTACTATTTGATCAACCTCTCTGTTTAATTTATTCATCTGTTATTTGTGTTACGCACTGCTGTAATTTTTAACTATCATAAATGTACTGCGAAGCAAAAATTTTCTCGCCAATATTTTTTTCTTACTTCTTCAAAAAAAGTTGGTAGTGACCGCAATCTTTACATATTAATTCTTCGTATATTTGATGAGAAGGAAGATTTCGCATATACATGAACGT
>CAZGSG010000528.1:0-3232 GCA_964528095.1 uncultured Terrimonas sp. | reverse complement strand
GTGATTGTTAGGTAAAAACTCTGCGGCCATGCAGAATGCAAAAACAACGGCCGCGACGATCGCGGGGGCCAATGGATCAAATCCGCTACTCCTCACACCTACTGTAACTACACTGGGCACGGGCATCACCATCTTTACGGCCAGTTTCACCGGCTTCAGTCATTTCTTCCTGGTAGATAACGCGGTGACCCTGCCTGTTGGGCTGGTCGAATTCAAAGGTAAACTGACCAATGAAAAGAATTCATTGCTGCAATGGTCTACTTCTTTTGAGAAAAACAATAAACAATTCGAAATAGAACTGAGCCGCGATGGCAATAATTTTGTTCAGCTGGACCAGGTAAAATCTAAAGGTGACGCGGCACTGGGAAATGCATACAATTATCTCCATGCACGACCTGCGAGGGGAATGAACTATTACCGGTTAAAACAAGTGGACATTGATGGAAGAAGCAGTTACAGCAATGTAATCAGTATCCTGGTAGATGGGCAGCATGACCCGAGGCCTTTTGTTTCGCCAAATCCGGCCTCAGAAAGCATAAAAATTAATTTTGTGCAGGCCACCACCCAGGCCATACAGTTGGAGATATTGGGCAGTGATCTGAAACTGGTGGGCAGGGAAACCGTTGCGGCGGGTATTATTAACCACCCGTTAACGATCGGCAAACTACCTGCCGGTGCCTATTTTATCCGGATGGTAATTGCCGGAAAAACGGAGGTTTTGCGCTTTGTAAAAGAATAAATTATTCATTTTTTAATAAAATAAGGGCCCGGCAATTGCGGGCCCTTATTTTATGCCAGTTTCTCCGGCATTTATTGCCCGTGCAGGGTGCCTGGAACCGACACAACTGGCTTACATGCATTATCTTTGCGCTCCCCTGTCAAATTGGCCAGAATCTGCTTGTAGCACCTTTTTTGACCGGGTAAAATTCTGGTTTCATGTTAGCAATAGCATGTCCCGTCCTTTTGAAGTTTAAAAGTCTGCGATTGATCGTTTTTAAAAAAACGAATCGCCGGCCTTTATCCTTCGTATTTGTGGGGGACCCGGCTTAACAGCATGCCAGTATAAACTATTTTACAACATTACTAATACGTAATTCATGTTTGAGTTCATATCGAAGCTTTTTGGTGGTAGCAAGTCGGATAAGGATGTGAAGAAACTCCAGCCGATCATTGCAAAGGTCAATGAGCATTTCGCCAGCTATGCTTCATTGTCCAATGACCAGTTAAGAAATAAAACCCAGGAGTTTCGCCAGCGTATTAAAGACCATATTGCCGAAACCGATCAAAAGATCCTGGATAAGAATAAAGAAGCCGAAGATCTCGTGTTTAGCGATCTTTTTGGGAAGGATGCTAAATACCAGGAAGTTGACAAATTAAAAAAAGAAAGGGATAAGAAAATAGAAGAAGCGCTGGACGAGATCCTTCCTGAAGCTTTTGCAGTTGTAAAAGAAACAGCGCGTCGCTTTAAAGAAAATAAAGAACTCCGGTCAACTGCTACGGAGCTTGATCGTACACTTAGCGCAAAAAAACAATATATCACCATAGACGGCAACAGTTCCATTTTCCAAAATAGCTGGACAGCGGCTGGTGGTGAAGTAACCTGGAACATGGTTCATTATGATGTGCAGCTGATAGGCGGAGCTGTATTGCATTCCGGGAAGATCTCCGAAATGGCGACGGGTGAAGGTAAAACCCTTGTATCTACCTTACCGGCTTATCTCAATGCACTGGCTGGCGAAGGTGTACACATTGTAACAGTGAATGATTACCTGGCAAGACGTGACCAGGAATGGAATGGTACCATTTTCGAATGGCTGGGACTGAAAGTGGATTGTATTGACAAACACCAGCCCAATAGCGAAGAAAGAAGACAGGCTTATTTAGCTGATATAACATACGGTACGAATAATGAATTCGGTTTCGATTACCTGCGTGACAATATGGTGCATGCTCCGGAAGAGATGGTACAGCGCAAACACCATTTCGCTATGGTGGATGAAGTGGATTCTGTATTGATCGATGATGCCCGTACTCCACTGATCATTTCAGGCCCCGTGGCAAGAGGTGATGACCAACAATACCATGTACATAAGCCACGTGTGCATGCGTTGGTGCAGGAACAGGAGAAGATCGTGCGGCAGAACCTGAATGAAGCAAAAAGATTGTTTGAAAAAGGAGAAGACGATCCGAAAAACGGGGGTCTGCATCTTTTCAGGGCCTACCGTGGTTTGCCCAAGTATGGCCCGCTGATCAAATTTTTGAGTGAGCCGGGTATCAAAGTGAAAATGCAAAAAGCGGAAAATTATTATCTGCAGGACCAGCAGCGTAATATGCATATTGTAGATAACGACCTGCTTTTCCATATCGATGAAAAGAATAACTCTGTTGACCTGACTGACCAGGGATTAAATATGATCACCCGCAGCGGTGAAGACCCTGAGTTTTTCGTGTTACCCGATATTAGTGTGAAGCTGGCTGAAATAGAAAAGAATGGTCTTAGCAGTGAAGAAAAGATGCAGGCGAAAGAAACGATCCTGAATGAGTATTCACAAAAAGCAGATCGTATCCATACCGTACAACAATTGCTGAAAGCGTATACCACTTTTGAAAAAGATGTGGAATACATCATACAGGATGGCGCTGTGAAGATCGTAGACGAACAAACAGGTCGTGTACTGGATGGAAGAAGGTATTCAGATGGTTTGCACCAGGCCATTGAAGCCAAAGAAAATGTAAAGATCGAAGCGGCCACGCAGACCTATGCAACAGTTACACTCCAGAACTACTTCCGGATGTATCACAAGCTTGCAGGTATGACGGGTACTGCCGAAACAGAAGCAGGTGAACTATGGAGTATCTATAAACTGGATGTGGTTTCTATTCCTACCAATATACCAATGGTGAGAATAGACAAACAGGACCTGGTTTATAAGACAAAGAGAGAAAAATACAAATTTGTTATTGAAGAAATAGAAGCGCTGCGTAATGCCGGCAGACCGGTACTGGTGGGTACTACTTCTGTAGAGATCAGTGAACTGCTGAGCAGGATGCTGATGCAAAAGAAGATCCCTCACAATGTACTGAATGCAAAACAACACTCGAAAGAAGCACAGATCGTTGCCGAAGCGGGACTGGCGGGCGCTATCACCATCTCCACCAATATGGCCGGTCGTGGTACGGATATCAAGCTCGTACCTGGTGTTAAAGAAGCAGGATTCCTGGCGATCATTGG
>CAZGSG010000527.1:0-3233 GCA_964528095.1 uncultured Terrimonas sp. | reverse complement strand
CAAGGTTCCGACTCGCTTGATATGCTCGGTATATAATCGACAGAATGAATCGAGGTGCCCAATGAAAAGAACCCAAGATTCATGCTTGTCATCGCTAAACTCGGGTAGAAGAGGGTATACAGGCACTCCAATCAATGAAAGCAAAGGCTGAGGCGGGAGCTAAAATTCAAACATTGCTATAAAGGAGGATGAAAAAATGGGGAATCCATTATTTAAGGTCGGTAAAAATGCTTTGTTAAAGGGTGGAAAATTTGTTGCTCAACAGTTTGCCCCGGATGTTTTGAATTTGGGAGCATGCTGGGGCTGTTAATAACGCGCAGAAATTTGCTGGCAAACTTGGGAAATTGCATATAATGAAAAATCCAAACAAAGATAAGCATAAAGAATAAGCAGAACGCAAAATCTACATTAGAAAGGGATACTCGCTATGACGGAACAAATTGAAAAAAGATTTTCCAAGCAAACGATGATTTGGGCAATAGCGTTAATATTAATCGCAGCCTTCTCGTTTTTCTTTGTATCAAAATTTGTAACAACACCAGAATTTACTGCATCCACAGTATCGTCGCTGGATGAGAAAAAAGCAACAGTTATGAAACTCGTAGCAGCAGCGGCGGCATCCTCAACAGCCCTATCGTTCATACCCGGAGACGCTACAACGCCAATTGCTAATCAAATTGCAGGATTGACTTCATATTTCATTGTCATACTGGCCGCAATACTATTGGAAAAGATGTTGATTGGAGCCGTCGGTTATGTAGTGTTCACGTATCTTATTCCTGCTGCGTGTATTTTGGGAATGTCTTATTTGTTCATCAAGAAAGATATCATATTGATTCTGGCAATAAAACTAGCGCTATTTGGAGTCGTTCTATTTGCGGCAATTCCGGCAAGCGTACATGTAAGTGACTTGATTTATGACTCATATCAAGTTTCAATAGATCAGACTCTTGAAACTGCGGAACAAAACAAAGAATTTATCGAGGAGAAGAAAAAAGAACTTTCCGCAGATGACCAAAACTGGATGGGGAAGATAGGAGAGTATTTAACTGATTTCACTTCAAAAATAGGTGCCGACCTGTCTGCAATGGTTAAAAAGGGCGAAGATACGCTGGCAGCATTTTTAGAAGCTGTGGCAGTTTTAATTGTAACCTCCTGTGTTATCCCGATAGTTGTAATACTGATTTTTGCATGGGCAATTAAAATCTTATTCGGCTTCGATATTAAAGGGGTATCAACAATTGTTAGAAAAGAAGCTGAGTAAAGGGCAAACAGCGTTATCGGATGTATCGGAGCAAGTGCACCGGATGTAAAGCCACAGTAATGGCAGCTATTGCACAAAATGAAGAAGGCATTGATACGGAAGATAGAATAATAAAACTTCAACTCGTTTTGAAAAAGTGAAATCGGTTGTTTAAGCACAGATTGAAGATATTTTTGAAATCGAAGGCGAACTATTCGGCGAAAACAAACATCAAGATTTTGAACTACTGAAGTCTTTTGTCCTGGAGTACGGTGTTCGTACTATTTGCCAATAACAAAACACCCTGCAATTTAGACTCTTTATCTTCGTCTAATCTACAGGGTGCATTAACTGCTATAGCATTCGTGTGCGTATATTTTTCGAAGAAAATGAATACAAGCTCTTACCGGATATTCAAGTTGCCATCAATCAAAGCTTCAAGCACTGGCCCCCAGAACTTTCGGGAATACTCACGTATATCGAAGTCGTCGCGGATTGTCCATCCATAAAGGATGCCTCTTTGAATGGTAAATAGGAACTCAACGGTATCTGCAATATGTAGATTCTTGCTGATGGTTCCGGCCTCCTGTGCCATGACGATAAAAGTAATCAACTCTTCCCGCTGAATGGGGCTGCAGCCGGATGTTGAACGGGAAGAAGACCATCTGAATTTGTTCGTCAACATCATAGGTCCGGTTTTGATCCAAAGATCCTGCACGTCCAGCATGAAATCAAAGAGCTGGTTGTAAGGGTCTTTTACTTTTTGCTCAATGTCTTTGGTTAAACCAAGAGACACATTGATGTATTGATTATAAATCTGCTTCAGAATTTCCTGCTTGCTTGAGAAAAGATGGTATATGGAACCATTCGAAATACCGGTTTCTTTACTAATATCGCTGATGGTTGTCTCATCATAGCCATTGGCATTGAATAGCCTGATAGCTGTTTCCAGAATCAATTGATAATTTTGCTGTGTCTTATCTTGTCGTGACATCTGTTTATGTGTTGCCATTGGAGGCCTCATTTCTTTTCTCGTGAAAAAATTATAGCACAATGCATCATAAATTGCAAAATGATTGGAGTATGGTATTAGATTTCGAAACTAAAATCATATCTTCTTTAATGCAAGCATTGGCCGTTGACTTTTCAAAAATATGCCCCTAGTATAGAATTATAAACTAGAATTACAATCTAATAGTGCCGTAATATTGATGGCGTTTAAAACGGACATTTAGAAAACCAAATTGGGCACATGAAAGGTGGTAGAATGATGAACATTGAAAAAAAGCTAAATGAGTTGGGGATTGAACTCCCGAAAGTACCCAGACCAGTGGCCATGTTTATACCCGCAAAACAACTGGGCAATGCACTGTTTGTATCCGGCCAGATTCCAGTTGTTGACGGGAAGCTAATTTACTCTGGGAAAGTTGGCGGTGAAAGAACGCTTGAAGAGGCACAGGAAGCCGCCAAGATTTGCGCTATTAATATCCTGGCTGTCGTAAAAGAGCATCTGGGAGATCTGGATAAGGTTAAAAATATTGTGAAACTGCAAGGTTTCGTGAACAGCGAAGCAAACTTTGAACAGGCACATCTGGTTGTTAATGCTGCATCGGAGATCTTCTGCAAAGTATTTGGTGAATCGGGAAGCCATGCGCGAACCGCTATTTCAACCAATGTACTGCCTATGAATGCAACGGTTGAGATTGAAGCAATTATTGAGGTTTAAGTAAAAGAATTGCGGGTATGTGGGATCTTATGGATGATTCGGAGGGGAATTTATGAAAGCTATGAGAATTACGGAGTTTGGTGGACCCGAAGTACTTAGGCTTGCCTATATCGAGGAACCTGTGCCATTAGAAAACGAAGTGCTTGTCCGATTGCATGCGGCCGGGGTAAACCCGAATGAAACATACGTCCGTACGGGGACCTACTCGTTTTATGTGCCTGAGCTGCCCTGCACACTTGGGTTTGACGGAGCAGGGGTGGTGGA
>CAZGSG010000526.1:0-3250 GCA_964528095.1 uncultured Terrimonas sp. | reverse complement strand
ATGCTGCTGTGCATTATCTCCTTTTCCTGAATTTCCTTCCAGATATCTCCTTGCGTCTTTTATGAACGCCGCATCTACCGAATTCCAAATGGTTTCCATGGAAATTTTCGAATCGTTGATCCATCCGAAAACTTTGTTCTTATTATTTCCAGTTCCCCTTGTTCTGATGATGATTTTATTACCTCGCTGAATAATTTCCCTGACCACTTTTCCTGCATGTAATTGATGGCCCTGCAAAGTGAAATTTGATGCCGAAAATGCATTTCGGTCTACGACAGTTATTATTGGGTCATCGGAATAGAAATTGCCTGGAAAAATTGCGCCAATATTTGCTTTTACTTTATTACAATTGATGACTGGGTTGGTATCGAAAGTTGGCGCCAAATAACTATTACGGGTTAAGAGGAAGGAGAATATTTTATTTTTTGCAGCATTCGTAAATTCCTCCGTGGTACAAATTTCATTTTCAACTAAATAGTAATGATAATTAGACTTGTTCGGAGAAAAACCATCAATAATGCCCGGGTATTGAGCACAAGGTCTTTTTATTGGCTGGGTTGCTTGTGCTATTACTATGTTTGAAAACATTATTGCTAAAAAACACAGTGCAATTAAAGGTTTGATAGTCATCTTAGGCATTTAATTTATGAGGGAATTACATTGTGCATAATAAATTCCAATCCGGCATTATCAGCCATCTGAAAGTACTTTATTGCTGATTCTATCTGTCCCGTTTTTTCACCCTATTATAGCAATGCTTAATATTAAAATAATACGAGTGTGCTATTTTGCATTGTACAAATTGAATTGTCACCTCAATGCCTACCACCCCCTTCATTGAAAGGCTTTCAGAATATAGTGATGAATTATTGCTGGAACAAATGCGTACGGGTGATATTCGGGCATTTAATGAACTGTTTGCACGTCATAGCCGACGGGCAGTGGAGTTAGCAGCCACTATCGTAGACGATCATTTCACCGCAGAAGAAATTGTATCCGACGTTTTTTTTAGTTTTTGGGTGAGAAGACAGGAACTTCCCCCCATTACCCGCTTTCAACCATATCTGTTCACCGCCATTCGCTACAGGTCAAGAAAGCTGTTGAATTCAAAAACTGGAGGTGCCAGAATTGTTTCATTGGAAGACTATCCAATGCCACCAAAAGATTCTCCCATTGATCCATTCTTACAATTGCAATCAGGAGAATTAGCCAATACTTTACACGAAGTAATTGCAAAATTACCAGCCCAACGTAAACTGATCTTTACACTCAACCGTATTGACGGCCTTTCCTACAAAGCCATCGCAGAAACATTGAATATTTCCGAAAGCACAGTAAAGAACCAATTGGCAGCCGCCTTCAAAACCTTGCGAAAAGAGCTGTCTGTATACCCTCATTCCTTACTATCCCTATCGTTTTTCGTCTTATATCTCTGAGATAATATTATGATAACATTGGCCGATAGGCCATCTCCCCGCTAAAAGGATATATACAGATAGCGGCATTTGAAACGTATACCGTAAATCAGCCTAACATGATTGAAAAAAAAAACAGAGAAACCGCATTTGATGAAGGTCTTTTAGCGCGTACCCATCAAAAGATCCGGGAGTACGAAGCAGGGAACCTGGAAGCACCGGAATTGCCTCCCTATCAATATAAGAATGTCTGGAAAAAATGGATTGCAGTGGCGGCTGTACTTACTGGCATCAGCCTGTTCTGCTACTGGTTTATTCAAAGCAAGGCAAACACTCCTGCAAGCTGGGTTTCAATAGATGTATTACCCGGTCAGCAACAAAAAATAGTATTACCAGACAACTCCATTGTGTACGTCAATGCCGGTTCTCACATCGAATACCCGCTTTCATTTACAGATAGTATCCGTGAGATCCGTTTAGATGGAGAAGCTTTTTTTGAAGTAACCCCAAATGCCAACCAACCCTTTGTGGTACATAGTGGTGCTTTACTTACCAGAGTATTGGGTACTTCATTTAATATAAGAGCCTACAAAAATGAGGGAACACAAAGCGTGTTGGTAGCAATAGGTAAAGTACAGGTAAATACAAATGAAAAATCCCTGGATATTCTGTTTCCCAATCGATTGCTTACCTATAATATACGCAGCAAGGATCATGCTGTAACAGACCAGTTGGCTGAAACAATGGACTGGAAGCAGAACCGGATGGCATTTGATGATATATCGTTCAAAGACCTTGCAGCAGATCTGGGCAGGCGGTATGGAAAAACATTTGTATTCGTTAATCCTTCACTGGGCAATTGCCATTACAGGGCAGTTTTCAATAATCTTCCGGTGGAAAAGATATTAACCCAGCTAAGCCTTACCAATAGCTTTACCTATACTGTTCATGCTGATACAATCTTACTGAAAGGGAAAGGATGTAATTGATCCATTTATTTCATCACTAAAACTATTGCGTATAAGGATAAACGAAAGGAGGAATAAAAAACAAAAATACCGGAACCAGTAAAGGCTCCGGCAATACCATAACACCAACTGATGAATTTTGACGAACGAATCAGTGGTATTATTTCACAGTATATCAACGCACCCGAAGGTGTATCAACGCTCTAAAAATATGACAAAATTGACATTTGCAGGAAAATCCTGGTTAATGGCGGTAATTTTCTGTTTGGTCACCAGCCAGCTTTTACAAGCTCAATCAACCGGAAAAATAAGCCTGGATCTGAAAAACGTTCCGCTGACGACTGTACTGGCGGTCATTGAAAAACAATCCGGAATTTCTTTTATCTATAACCGTCAACTGATTGAAAAGATCCAGGTTGCCAGCGCTTCTTACCAACAAAAATATCTTACGGAAGTATTAAATCATTTGCTCCCTCAATACCAGCTCGGGTTCAAAAGGGAAGAAAGCAATATTATTTTGTTCCCACGTGTAAAGAAGGAAGAAAAAAAACCTGCCGTGCTACCCGGCAAAGTCACCGGAAGAATCAGTGACGAAGAAAATGAGCAGGCAGTGATTGGAGCCACTATTCGCATCGGAAACAGAACAACCATTACAGAAACAGATGGCAGTTTCAGCATGGTGCTGCCGCCCGGCTATTATACAGCTATAGTGAGTTCTGTTGGTTATGGTATGAAGGAAGTTTCTGAAATAGAAATAAAGGATAACCAGGCCTTTGAATTAAGCTTGTCACTGAAAAGGGAGAAAGGCAATCTTTCTGCAGTTGTAGTGAAAGTTTCTGCTAAAAGGGAGAGTGTAGCTTCTCATTT
>CAZGSG010000525.1:0-3252 GCA_964528095.1 uncultured Terrimonas sp. | reverse complement strand
TGCAGAAAAAGGGATCCGCGCATTAGGTACCAAGGATATTGATTTTGCAATATTGGTGCCTGATCAGCAGAAATTTGATGCATTGAAAATATACCTGGTCGAACAGGAAAAATTTACAAAAACAACTAATGAATATACGCTGAGAGACCCCAGGGGCTATGAGGTAGATCTTTTCCCTTTTGGTGAAATAAATATCGAAGGGAAAAAAATAAAAGACCAGCAAGGGTTTGTTCATACTGATGTGTCGGGATTTAAAGAAGTGTATGAAGAAGCAACCGAAGAAGTAGTTTTTGACGGAAGATATCATTTCCGGGTAGCGTCGCTGGCTGGCATTGTTATTTTAAAACTCATTGCATGGGACGACCGTCCTGAAATGCGAAGTGATGATATTCGCGATATCGCTTCTATTATCCGTCATTATTTTGAATTGGAGGAGACACTCATTTTTGAACACCATACAGACCTGTTCGAACGCGACTGGGATGACCTGAAAATGTTATCCGCAAGGGTATTGGGCAGGGAGATGGCTGCTGTGCTCAAACGAAATAAATTATTACAACAGCGGGTGATTGCCATCCTTCATACAAACGAAGCCTCACTTGTACATACTCTTTCTGTTTTATTATTTAGTGATGAAAGCCCTGAGCCACTGGTATACCAGGCTGAGATCATTAAGCAGCTACTTGCGGGAATCGATGAGTTGTCATAGATGACCGGTCAACAATAAACTACCAACCATCGAAACACCAACAGAAAACCCGGAGAAAACCAGGATAATGCTTGGCAAATCAAATTAGTATGTTGTTTTAAACTGCACTTAATATGCTTAACCGCCTATTTCACACACCGAAACCCTGTATTTTCCAACCCTGTATCAGGCGATGACTTCATTCGCGAGCTTACACGATATCCTTTACAATAAGATGCATGGCATAAAAAAGATCCCCCGCGTACGGTTCGTTTCGGTACGCCGGGTTCATGGGGATCATTACTGGCCGTGGGGCCGGTAGGATCGATAGATACTTTATCTTTCAACGATAGATAATAATTCGGATCGTACCAGTCGGCACACCATTCCCAGACATTGCCTGCCATGTCGAACAAGCCAAAACCATTGGCGTCAAAAGAGGCAACCGGGGCGGTGCGTGCAAAGCCATCCCAATTGGTATTGGTGACAGGAAACCGGCCCTGCCAGGTATTGGCCCTGGCCCCGGGGCCTTCAATAGATCCGGCTCCCCAGGGATAGGGTTGACCCGTCTTACCACCACGGGCAGCATATTCCCATTCCGCTTCCGTAGGCAGGCGTTTACCAGCCCAATGGGCATAGGCCATTGCGTCATCCCAGGATACCTGTACTACGGGATAGTTGTCCTTATCCTCGATATTGCTTCCAGGACCCTGTGGATGCCGCCAGTCGGCACCCTGTTTCCATTGCCACCATTGCGATACATCATCCAACGGCACGGCAGCGGGAGGCTGCACGAAAACAAGTGAGGCTGCTACCAGCATATCATCGGCAGGTTTAGGAGTGCCGGGTGGTACCTGCTTTTTTATTTCTTCCCAGTCAGGCTTTTTTTCTGCGGTGGTAACGTAATTCGTGGCAGCTACGAATCGGGCAAACTGCGCATTGGTCACTTCAGTCGCATCGATCCAGAAACCCTTTAGTTGTACAGTATGCTGAGGATATTCATCTGAACGGCCTTCCTGGTCGGCCGCACCCATGCTGAACTTATTTCCTTCAATCCAAACCATCCCTTCCGTGGACGCGTTGCCTTTCGCAATGGACGCGGTATCGCTGCCAGCTGATGGATAACGGGCAGGTATGGCATGGGAGCAGGAAAGAATGCTATCCTGTTTTTTAACAGGCGTATTCATGGAGTTGCTACAGGACATCACCAGGATTGGCAGAATCAACAGGACAGAGGACGAATATTTCATCAAAGTATATTTTTCATTGCTGCAGATATTTAAAATCGCTAATCAGTTCTGGGATTCCTGCCGGGCCCCGCTTTTTACTTCGCTGATTATTTTTTTAAATTCGGCGACAAGTGTTGGGTTTTCATTATACAGGTTACGCGATTCTTTGGGGTCGTTTTGCAGGTTGTACAGTTGATTGTCCATGGTCTTTGGTCCATCGGGATAAAAGGTCTGGCCCCAGTTTGGCTTGCCTGCTTCTATATATTTCCAATTACCCTTGCGTACAATATAGGCTCCGCTGCCGCCAGCAGCAATCGTCATCGACTTGCGGACCGGGGCAGTAGAACGGCCAAGTATAACGGATAGATAACTATAACTGTCGGGCGCTTCCTCGTTTGACAGGGTAGTGCCAGTCAATTCCGCAAAACTTGCGAGCAGGTCGCTGTTGCAGACCATAGCTGAACTGGTCTGTCCAGCCTTTATTTTTCCAGGCCAGTGCATGATAAGAGGCACCCGGTGACCGCCCTCCCAGGCATCTGATTTGAAGCCGAGAAAGGGACCTGAGGAAGAATGATCATAGGTGACCCACCCTTTTTTTGCTATCGCATTTCCTTCAGGGTTAATATATTGTGGAGTATAATTGTTAAAGTAGTTTAAATGAAATTTGTCTCCAAGATCCTGTTGATAACGTTCTAGCGGCAGTAGCGCATCTCCGGGCACAGCTCCATTATCCGAAGTAATGATGAGGAGTGTATTGTCGAATGCCTTGTTTCTTTTGAGTGCAGAAACCACCTGCTTTACCACTTCGTCGAATTCCATGATCATATCGCCTCGAAGTCCCGCCGCGCTTTTGCCCTTTGTGTTTTTAGGGAGGCAGGGGCGATGAATAGCGCTGGTCGGAAAATAGAGAAACAGCGGATTATTGTCGGCTTTTTTGAAATGGCCATCAATCACGGCTACCGCTTTTTTTGTTAGCTCCTGGTCGATTGTTTCCAGGTCCCAGTTGGCGGCCCGGGTTGTTTTTTGATCAGTATCGTATACATAGTCTTTGGTGATAGAGGGTGGTTGTACAACCCGGTCATTTTCGATATACACGAAGGGGATCATATTGTTGGATGCGGAAATACCATAGTAATAATCGAATCCCCGGCTAGTGGGGCCCTGCTTCACCGGTTTCGAAAAGTCGATATAGTCCTGGGTGTTCAATTCCCATGAATTAAACACATCTTTAAGCGGATCGGCGGGTGCATTTTTTTTCAGCCCCCAATCAAATCCCAGGTGCCATTTTCCAATGCAGGCAGTATAGTATCCTTTTGTTTTTAGCAACGAGGCGAT
>CAZGSG010000524.1:0-3261 GCA_964528095.1 uncultured Terrimonas sp. | reverse complement strand
AGACTGAAGCATTCAATACCTCTATTGAAGAAACACGCAGCTGAATTCGTAGTTGTTCTATTCACCTCTCTATTTTAATTAATGCACGCTCACTCCAAATTTGTATACCACTATTGTGGTATTTTTTGTTTCAAAAAAAAAGTCTAAAAAATTTCCTGAAAAAGTAAGAACCGATTTTCATTATGCCGTTATATATATGTGGCCGATGAGAATGGAAGCTGAAAAAATCTGATTCACATGATTGATCAAAAAGCAGAATAAAGAATACAGGTGTTGCTTGCTCTTAAGATAACAAATAAGTTGTCCGAAGAACAGAGTAAAGAGTTGGATGAGTTGAGTAAGATTCCAGGTGTAAAGATGTTCATTGAAAAGATGAAAGAAGATTATCTCATTAAGGAGATCGAGGTCATGCAAAAATTCGATGACCGGAAATCAACTGTCTGGGATAATATGAAGCCGCTGATCGAATTCAGGAGACGCGTGCTCACGATCTGGCAACGCATGGCCCTGGCAGCAAGTTTCGCACTGATCATTGCAATCAGTGCTTACCTCTACTTCCATTTGGACAAGAAGACTGATCAAGCGGTAGCAAAACAAGAAGATGTTGTTCATGATATATTACCTCCGGAAGGAACAGCGTACCTCACGTTGGCTGATGGAAAAAAGGTAGCACTTGATGGATCTGCACAGGCAGGCCTCGAAAACCAGGGAGGAAGCGTGGTGAGCATTGCCGGAGATAAGGGGTTGGTGTATGAGCAGGGAGCGGCAGCGAAGGAAGTATATAATACAGTGACCACTCCTAAAGGAGTAATGTTTTCTGTAAAACTTGCTGACGGTACCCGCTGTTGGTTGAATACATCGAGCTCTTTACGGTATCCGGCGGCCTTTGTAGGAAACGAACGTCGTGTAAGCGTAACCGGTGAAGCGTATTTTGAAGTAGCAAAGGATGCGAAACGACCATTTATTGTAAACACTGACAATTCAGATATAAGAGTATTAGGTACTTCCTTTAACGTGAATGCCTACCCGAATGAAGCAGCAGTACAAACTACGCTGCTGGAAGGTAAAGTGGAAGTGAATATGCCGGGTGCAGGTTTAAGTAAGGTGCTTACACCTGGCCAGCAGGCAAACGCCGGTCGCGAAAAGCCCGGACTAGTTCTTTCAAAAAATGTTGACCTGGATGAAGTGATGAGCTGGAGACTGGACAAATTCATGTACCAGGGAGAAGGCGCCACCATCAGGGAAATCATGAACCAGCTACAAAGGTATTATGATATCGAAGTAGAGTACCAGGGAGAGATTCCCGATGATCACTTTATCGCCACGATGCCCAGAAGTTTACCGATCAGTCGTATTCTGCAGGTACTGCAAAAAACGGAGCGGATCAGGTTCAAAGTGGAATCCGGTAAAGTAACTGTATTGCCATGGAATGCTGGTACTAAGTGATTTTGGCATTAATTCGTTTATACATATTAGTTATTCCCAATCGGTCAATTTGTTTCTACAAACTGACCTCCTTTAAAAAAGTTCTTTTTTGATATATGGATTTTCTCATGTGTTTTTTTAGTGTGTTTGATAAATATTAGCTCTGACCTTATTAAAAGACTTAAGAATTCAATTTCCATTAATCGTAATTAGTCTTTATCAATTCGCTTTGGAGTACTGCCCTCATCAAAGCGACGGTATGCAAGGAGAGGGCCAACGTAGCCTTCTCCTGCTCATGCCACTGAATATTGCGCAACACGGCATTGATAATTTAATTGGTTAGGTATCTGAAGATCGTATTCCTCTAACGAGGCTGTTTTAACGGGGGTCCTTTCATTCAAAGTTTTTTCCCGAGGTTCTGGTGACGCTTTTACGCATCATGCAGGATTCTATTAACATGAAATGTGACCGCTATCCTTATGAAAAATTCGGATCAGCGGTTTTTTTATAGGCTTTATACCCATAATAACAAGTTCTCAATACCTGCCATTAAGCTACTTCCTATCAGCGCCTGCTGCATGCCATCTATGAATCAATTTGCGATAACAATTGTTATCTGCTTATCCGATATTCAATGGCTCTTAAAACAAACAACAACTGACAAAAAACCGATTGCATTGATGTTTTCATACTCAATGCTTTTTTTAAACTACCCAGGCCATCCGGGAAGTGATGATCGAATTAAACCTTAGAAATTTCAGTATTAGCATTTACCATTAGCACATTAACTTATCCAGTTTAGCAACCCCTATTAACACGTTCATGACATTCATTACTAACTGCTGGGCTCACCACAAACCAAGGCATTTGTGGTATTGTTCATTAATACTCGTCAACATGAAACGAAATGCTACACTGCTACTGCTGATTGGTGCGCTATTCTTTCATACAAACGCTAATGCTTATGCGCAGGGAATTACTTTGAAAGTTACTGATGTAACCTTGGATAAGGTATTTGGTATGCTTCAGAAACAGACAAAGTTTGTTTTTGTGTATAGCGGGAAGCAGTTGGCGGGGACGAAAAAGGTGAGTGTTGATGTGGTTAATGAAAAATTTGAGAAGGTGATGGAGATAGTTATGGATGGACAGCCATTGAGATGGGAATTGGATAAGGAGTATGTTATAATTAAAATTAAACCTCCAGTTCTTGCTGATAATGACGAATTAAAACCTGGTGAATTAATAGGTCGAGTTACAAATGAGAAAGGAGAACCGGTAGCTGGTGCAACTGTGACTGTAAAAAATAGTAACATTAACACAGCTACTGGTCCTGATGGGTCGTTTACTCTAAAAGAAGTGGATTCCAAAGCTGAGCTTGTTATTACAAGTATTGGCTACGAGCCGCGAATTGTCAAATTGACTGGAGAAGAAAGGATTACAATACGAATGACTGTATCGGCACAAACCATAAAAGAGGTAGTGGTTAATGGAAATAATGGCTATCAATCAGTAGATAAAGGGCATCCAGGAAGTTTTAGTTTTGTTGATAACCAATTGTTTAATCGACAGGTTACTAAAGACATATTAAGTAGGATAGAGAATATTGTTCCGGGTGTATCTTTTAGAAATGCTAACGATGGGTTATTGATTAGAGGTAGAAGTAGTATTTATTCCAACGTATCACCCTTAATAATACTTGATAATTTTCCATACGATGGAGATATTAGTAATATTAACCCCAATGATGTTGAATCAATTACAGTACTAAAAGATGCTGCATCTGCTTCTATTTGGGGGGCTAGAGCAGGTAATGGTGTAATTGTCATTACTACAAAA
>CAZGSG010000523.1:0-3273 GCA_964528095.1 uncultured Terrimonas sp. | reverse complement strand
CATTTTCTACACGCTGCGAGATTGTCAATCATCCTTCCGGGTGAAAAAATCGCCATTTTTTTTGTAACCCGGCTGCCGCAAGAATTAATGCAAGATCAGTTATAAGGTGAGGTAAATGTGCCATATACTTAATAGAGTTATTTTATACCTCATAATTGGCATTCGTTCCGGATCTGCCAATAAGGTACAATAAAAAAGATTTAGTAAAAAATTTGCACTATTCTACCAAAAATGATGCTTGTTAAAGATAAGCATCAGTGATAATGTTTTAGGGGAAATGAAACGTGGTCTTTGCAGCAACTGGAAATAGCAAAAATTAGGTCTATATTCGGAAAAAAAAACCGGGTTTATCAACCCAGCAGATGGATGATTGTTGCTGATGGTATGAAAAAGCCTGGTTGAGGAACTGAGTTGGTCTTTAAACGGGACCGTTGCTCCGGGGGAATATTCCGACAAAGTATGCTGTTGATTGCCGGCCGTAAAGGAACCTGCTTTTGCTGTTAAAGAAAAAGTCAGGTGAAGGCATATTAATATTGTTGCATACAAAAATTTCACAACGCAAATTTACGATTTTAGCGCTTTATTTCAGCGATTTAATGACTGGTTAATGTAAAGAATAACATTGATTTAAACTACCTGAGGACTACTACTTAATGAACCTGAGCCCGCAAAATATCATCCTGATAGGATCTATTTTACTTATCGCAAGCATTGTTGCCAATAAAACTTCTTTTAAATTAGGAATTCCTACACTTATCTTCTTTTTGGCGATCGGCGTACTGGCTGGATCTGAAGGCGTGGGGAATATATATTTCGACGATCCCCATACTGTCCAGTTACTCGGAGTGGTCGCTTTGAATTTTATATTGTTTTCCGGTGGCATGGATACAAAATGGGAAAGCATTAAACCGATAGTCTGGCGCGGCGTATCTCTTTCAACTATTGGTGTCATCATTACCGCTGCCACAATCGGGGTATTTGTTTACTGGGTCACGGATTTTACCCTGCTCGAGGGATTACTGCTTGGATCAATCGTTTCGGCCACCGATGCGGCGGCCGTTTTTTCTATTCTGCGCACCCGCAAAGTAGGTCTGAAAGGTCATATCAGGCCTCTGCTCGAATTGGAGAGTGGTAGTAATGATCCTATGGCCTATATCCTCACCATAAGTTTTACTTATCTTATCGCAAATGGCGACGCCACAATTTCCCATATGATATGGGAATTTGCTAAAGAAATGGTGATCGGCGCAGTAGTGGGACTGGCACTTGGACGTTTAATGCCTTTTATCATTAACAAGATCGGTCTTGAGACGGAGGGTTTGTACCCGGTGCTGGTAATGGCCATGATATTATTCACTTATTCTATCACCCATTTGGCAGGGGGCAATGGTTTCCTCGCTGTTTACCTGGCGGCGCTGGTATTGGGCAATAGCAATTTCCTGCATAAGAAAAGTATCATCCGTTTTTATGATGGCCAGGCCTGGATCATGCAAATTGTAATGTTTCTTGTACTGGGGCTACAGGTATACCCATCCCGTATCTGGCCCATTGCCGGTCTGGGTTTATTGATAGCCCTGGTATTGATATTCCTGTCACGCCCCCTGAGCGTGTTTATCAGTCTTTCTTTTTTTAAAATGAAGACCAGGGAAAAACTTTTTATCTCCTGGTTTGGGTTGCGCGGCGCGGTACCCATCGTGTTTGCCACCTATCCGCTTATTGCCGGCCTGGGTAAGGCCGACATGATCTTTCACCTCGTGTTTTTTATTTCTACCTCTTCCGTTCTCTTGCAGGGATATACCCTGCCGCTTGTTGCAAAATGGCTAAAAGTGATTGTTCCTAAAAAAGCGAAAAGAATGACTGCCCTGGATATGGAATTATACGATTCCATTCAATCAGAGTTTGTGGAAGTGATACTACCCGGTAATAGCCCTGCAGTAGGTAAAGCGATCGTAAAATTGCATCTCCCAAAACCTTCACTGATTGTGTTACTGGTGCGGGATGGAAAATATATTCAGCCTAACGGAGCCACTATCCTGGAAGAAAATGATAAACTATTGCTGCTGGCAAATAATAAGGATATTCTGAACGAGTTGTATAAAAGCCTGGGAGTATAATACAGGTTAAACTGCAAAAGAAGTTCCGCAGCCACAGGTACTGCTTGCATTGGGGTTTTTAAATGTAAATCCGCGGTTGTTTAATCCATCCTGCCAGTCGATCATCATGCCGAAAAGATATATTTCATGAGACTTATTCATAACGCAAGGAATTCCATTTAACTCAAACTCCTGGTCAGTATCCTGTTTTTTGTCAAATCCAAGAATATACGTCATGCCGGAGCAGCCCCCTCCCTTTACGCCAACCCTTAATACCTGGGTAGTATCAAAATCTTCCTGGGCCATCAGCTTTTTTAATTCTTTCACGGCCCCGTCAGTCAATGTTACGGGAGTTGTAATTGTCGTGTTCATGGTGCAAATTTAAAGAATATTCCCCGTTTTTATAAGTCTGCACAAAACAGGAACAGTTAAAATCGATTGTTTTACCCGGTTTCTGTTCCAGGGCTGAATGAAAGCTAAAAAGAGAAATAGCGGCTTTAAATTTTACCTTTCAGGAGCGCAAACTTTGAGGGAATTACACTGAACTTCTTATTACATTTGTTACTATTAAAAAAATAATCTCCTATGGATAAGAACATGATGAACATGCTGCTTGCTCTTGCTGCTCTTCTTATCTCACTTTATTGCTTTTATCTTATTAACGATCTTCGGAAAAAAGACAAAGGCCCGGCAAAAGCTGACTTTTCCACCCGTCCCTTACAATTGCAGGCGTATGAGCGGCTCGTAATGCTTGCTGAACGTCTTGCGATCCCCAACCTGGTAAGCAGGGTCAACCATCCGGGAGTGAATGCTCGCGATATGCAGATCTTATTACTGGAAAGTATAAAGCAGGAATTTGAATACAATGCCTCCCAGCAGATCTATGTTAGTCCCGTATCATGGGAAGCTATCAAGAATCTCAAAGAACAGAACATGCTTATTATAAACCAGGTTGCCGCTACAGTGCCTCCGGAATCTACAGGACTTGATCTTAACCGTCGTTTGATGGACTTTACAATGAGCCAAAGTAAAGGTACCTTACATACTATCGTGTTGGAAGCATTGAACTATGAAGCCAAAAAGATCATGAAATAATTTGATGCCTGGCAGCGCACGGCTGCCTGTAAATTTGCACTATGGATGACAATAAAAAGTTTACCGGCTCCAATATTGAAATAAA
>CAZGSG010000522.1:0-3311 GCA_964528095.1 uncultured Terrimonas sp. | reverse complement strand
GCCCCAAAAGCATTAAGACCGCCATTGCTATAACTGATATATTTTTCATTATTCCTGTTTTATAGTGATTTAATAACTTTTGCGGGAACGCCTGCCACTACCATATTTGCTGGTACATCTCTCGTCACCACAGCACCCGCGGCAACTACTGCATTTTCTCCTATGGTAATTCCGGGAAGAATGCTGGCACCAGCTCCGATCCAGGCGTTTTGCCTGATGTGAATTTTTCCCGGCACGAGCGACTGTCTTTCGGCTGGAGAAAGTGGATGCCCTTCGGACATTATTTTTACACCAGGGCCAATAAGTACGCCATCTTCAATAACAATACCGCCCAGTGCTAAAAGAGTGCAATTGAAATTGATAAACACGTTCTTACTTATGGTTAGATGTTTACCATAATTGATATAGATTGGTGGAAATATCGCTACCGTTTCATCGATGAGAGTGCCGGTGATTTCACTCAATATTTTTCTGATATCTTCCGGGACAGCGGAAGCATTTAGTTGTTGCAGCAAACGCATGGTGGCATAAGAGGCCTCTCTCAATTCTTTAATATGCGGATGCTGTGGCGTTACAGTTGTTCCATTTTTTAATTCGTCAAAAATTGTTTCTGTATTCATAGCGCTTAATTGATGGTGCAAAACTACAATCACTTTATTCTTATTTATTACACCATTCACGCCAATAATGTCAAATATCACTTATCTTAGGTTTGAGAATTTTAGTAGATGACAATTAATAAACATACCCGCATATTACTGTTAGAGTTAACAGGCGAAAACGATTTTCCGAAAAAATTTTACAAGCTGTACCATACGCATCTGTATTGTCACAAGGGCAGTATTCAGTTTTTATTCAACGATCAGTTGATGGAATGCAAAGCAGGACAGTTTTTGTTTTGGTTTGCCGAAAGCAGGCTGTCAGTTCTTCGATTTTCAAAGAATTTTAAAGCAGCTGTACTGTTGGTGGAAAAGGACTTTTTAGTGGACAACATTCCTGACCAAAGCTGGAGCATCAACGCGCAATTGCATTCGAGGGTGTATCCGGTCAAAACAGGTATCACTGCCAATGACAAAGAAAAAATACTAACCAATTTTAAGAGATTGAATGAACGCTTTTTGGAAACCGGCCATCGCTTTTACGAGGAAGCCTTGAAACTGCAAATGCAACTCTTCGTCCTGGAAATGTGGCATACCTTCGCCAATGAATATGAACAACGCAAACATAGTTTGCAAACCGGCTCGTTGTATGAGCGCTTTATACAATTACTGCAACAGCATAGTATGCAGCACCGGGAAGTGCAGTTTTACAGCAATGAGATGAACATTACTCCAAAATATCTAAACCATTTGTGTAAAATTCATTCCGGCATTACCGCTTCTGAATGGATACAACGCCATGCCAAAGAACGGATCATCATCCTACTACAAAATAAAAATCTCAACATCTCCGAAATTGCCGATGAAATGGAATTCAGCAGCCGCTCCTTTTTTACCCGTTACGTAAAAAAATTATTGGGTCTGACTCCGAACGAATACAGGGGAAGATTGCGATGAAAAAAATATAACGGGAAAATTCTTCAAAAAATTTTATAGATATGCTTTCTTGACCAAATAATTGATCGTGTTCGATATCGCATTCTCACTATAACACAAAAAGCACTGAAATCAGCGCCTTTTGCCATCTGCGGACCGGACGGGATTCGAACCCGCATGCTCCGGAGAACAGTAATCTGGTAAACTACCGTGGCTACCAGTTACATCACCGTAATTAGTAAGACCATTTACGGATAGCAGCATTAAAGATAAGAGTCTCTTTTTTCGTTCTCCGGTATTTATATGAAAACTGATCTAAGTAAAAAGGCTAGATTGCTTTTTCTGTATCGGGTATATGGTAGTATTTCAACTTCACCATATCTGCAGGCACCGGCTTTGTATTCCACTCCTGGTGAATAGCAAGTGCCGCTCCCATAGCAGTAGCCTGCGCTACAGAAGCTGCATATACTTCGAGTTCGGGAAAAGCCATGCACAACAGGTGCATATATACCGAGTTGTTGCCAAATCCGCCATCGACAAATAAACGTTTCACATTGGATCCTTTCAATACTAATTGGGTAGAAGCTGTTTGTTGCTGCATTATATCCAATAGCAAACAATGGTAAGCTTCTTCGTAGGATGTAAAATCAACGAGCATTCTTGATTTGAATGCAGAGGGATTTGTACCTGTGGGTGTTTCATCATTTACGATGGCAAAAGGCAAACGCGATTTTAAACCAGCTATAATTGATGCATCGAATTTTACTTTTTTATAATGATCGACTGGCGTTTGAAAATGATCGGCGAGCAGTTTTACCTGTTGCTCATGTTCATTGCCAGCAAATAACCGAGCCGCTTTTACGGGTTTGCCTTTATATCCCATGTAGCAAAGACAGTCCTTTTGTAATTCTTGAATGGTCAGCAATGTATCATTAAATGGATTGAGTGATATACACCAGGTACCGGTAGAAATAAGAATAAAGGGCTCTGTAAAAACAGTAAGATAAGGGATCAACGCGGCGGAACTGTCGTGCAGCCCGCTTCCAGTGATTAATTCCTTATTGGCAAATGAGATCTTAACAGTTTTGTCGGAAGGAAAAAGAGGCGCGAGTTTTTTATCGATCCCTTCTTTTATTACCCAGTCGTGATAACTGTTTTTTTCAAAATCCCATAGCTGTGTATGACAACCGATGCTTGTAATATCCGAATATCCCTTTCGTGTAAACACAAAACTTGCATACTGTGGTAAATGTAAGGCATATTTTACCTGCGCATATATTGCAGGTTGTTGTTTCATCATGCGATAAACCTGCATTCCGGAATTTAAACTACCCAGCGCAGGCGAAGCTGTTTCGCAAGAGATGGTATCAGCATTCCCGTTAGCCTTATAAAACAGCGTTGTTAATTCCTCGGGATATGTTTTAAGATAATTATATAAGGGCGCCAGTACTTTTCCCTGTTCATTAATGTATACCAGGCTGGCACCATAAGTAGAAAAATTAAGCGCTTTGATCTCAAATTCAGGAAACTTTAGCATTTCCACCAGTATATCTTCCAGCCAATGCGTCAATGCCGCTATATCATCACAGGCATCCCCATCTTCATCAATGATCTCTTTGAATGGAACTGTTCTTTCGAATACGATCGAATAGGCTTCATCGAGCAAGAAGAACTTTTTATTGGTCTTGCCTATATCGGCTATTGCTATTACAGGTATCGAAATCATAGTCCGGTGGCTACTGTTTTCCTTCCCCTTTCTTTCTCCAATTGTTCCCT
>CAZGSG010000521.1:0-3316 GCA_964528095.1 uncultured Terrimonas sp. | reverse complement strand
TGGAGGAAGGAATTCCTGTCTCCTGTTTTACGGCTACGGCAAAGCTGAAAGTGATAGAAGATATCCGGGATTATTTCAGAAAAAAACTATCTATTGAACTTGAGTTATTCACATCGAAAGCAACCAGAACAAACCTTACATACAAAGTAATTGAGAAAACGGATGAAGAAGAAAAGTATCAGACAGTAAGAGACCTGATAAATGAAAAAAACTGTCCGGCTATCATTTATGTATCCAGAACCCGGAGAGCAAATCTTCTCTCAGAGAGGCTAACAGACGATGGTTTCAATGCAAAACCATTTCATGGCAAAATGGATCCTAAAGAGAAAACTGCCAACCAGGATGCCTTTATTGAAGGTGAGGTTCAAATTATCGTGGCGACTTCGGCTTTCGGGATGGGAGTTGACAAGAAAGATGTGGGACTGGTAATACATTATGAAATTTCTGATTCGCTTGAAAACTATATTCAGGAAGCGGGCAGAGCAGGCCGGGATGATAAAATAGTGGCTGATTGCTTTGCTTTATTTAATGAAGAAGATCTAAGTAAGCATTTTATTTTATTGAATCAGACCAGGCTTTCTATTAAAGAAATCCAGCAGATTTGGAAAGCGATCAAAGAGGTTACCCGATTCCGTACTAAAATGTGTTATTCAGCCCTGGAAATAGCGAGGAAAGCAGGTTGGGATGACAATATCGTTGAAATTGAAACCAGGGTAACTACAGCAATTGCTGCATTGGAGGACGCAGGATACCTGCAACGGGGACAGAATATGCCCAAAGTTCTTGCAGACAGTATACTTGCAAAAAATGTTCAGGAAGCCATTGATAAGATCAACGCTTCAGCCAGATTTGATGAGAAGCAAAAGGAGAAAGCCATCAGGATTATTAAAAAACTGATTTCCAGCAGAAGCAGGAAACAGGCTAATGACGAGACTGCAGAATCAAGAATTGATTATATAGGAGATCATTTAGGAATAAAAAATGAAGAGGTTATAAATATTGTTAATCTTCTCCGGGAAGAGAAAATACTGTCTGATGCAAAAGATCTGACTGCATATATCAAAAGAGAAGAAGGGAAGAATCGTTCACTCAATATTATCGAGACATTTAGCAGGATAGAGAAGTTCTTTCTCCAAAAACTTGAAGAACAGGAAAAGGCATTTCAGATTAAAGAATTAAATGAAGAAGCTGAGAATAATGGTTGTGATGATGTAACGCCAAACAAAATCAAGACGATCATCAACTTTTGGGCTATCAAAAATTGGATTAAAAGGCATAATCCGGAATATTCAAAGAATCATATCAAAGTTATTTGCCTTCATTCTAAAGAGCTATTGGCAGAAAAATTGGATGTTCGCCATCAATTGGCAAGATTTATCGTCGAATTTCTATTCCAGAAGCTAATTCCCGATTCTTCTGAAAATGCTACTGATAGGGAAATACTGGTTGAGTTTTCAATATTGGAATTGAAGGCTGCTTATGATAATAGTCCCAGCCTCTTTAAGCTTACCATAACTGCAAAAGATATTGAAGACACGCTTTTTTATTTATCCAGGATAGAGGCCATAAAAATTGAAGGAGGATTTCTCGTTACTTATAACAGGTTAATAATTGAACGAATAGAAACGGACAATAAGAGACGATACAAAGTAGAAGACTATCAGAAACTGAATCAGTTTTACGAAAATAAGATTCAGCAAATTCATATTGTTGGGGAGTATGCTAAAAAAATGATTGATGACTACAAAAGTGCATTGCAGTTTGTTGAAGATTACTTTCAATTAAATTATTCGTCATTCCTGAACAAGCATTTCAAAGGCAGTCGTCAGCATGAAATCAAACAGACTTTAACACCTGCGAAATTCAAGCAATTGTTCGGCGAGCTATCGCCCACTCAAATAAAAATAATTAATGAAAAAGACGCGAAATACATTGCTGTACTTGCAGGACCGGGCAGTGGAAAAACAAAAGTGTTAGTTCACAAACTTGCTTCTTTGCTTTTGATGGAAGATGTAAAACAGGAGCAATTGCTGATGGTTACTTTTTCAAGAGCGGCAGCAACAGAGTTTAAAAAAAGACTGAAAGCGCTAATAGGAAATGCTGTACAAGGCATCGCCATAAAAACGTTTCATTCTTATTGCTTTGATCTGTTGGGAAAGGTTGGAAGTATTGAAAAATCTGACGAGATCATAAAGAAAACAATCGGTCGAATAAAGAATAAAGAAGTAGAAGTTAGTCAGGTTACCAAAACAGTACTGGTGATAGACGAAGCGCAGGATATGAATGAAGACGAATATAATTTAATTCGTGTTCTGATGGATCAAAATGAGGATATGAGAGTTATTGCAGTTGGAGATGATGATCAAAATATTTATGAGTTTCGTGGCGCGAGTTCCAGATATCTTGAACAGTTTATTGAGTTGAATAAAGCATCAGCCTATGAGCTGATTGAGAATTACAGAAGCAAATCAAATCTGGTTGATTTTTCAAATCAGTTTGCAGCAATGATCCAACAACGTTTGAAAGTAACGCCAATTATTGCAAAGCAAACTGATAATGGGGTGATAAAAATCGTACACTACCAGGGGGGTAATCTGATAAGTCCGGTTGTAAAAGATATAATTTCAACAGATCTCATTGGTACAACCTGTGTGCTCACCAAAACGAATGAAGAAGCATTGCAGGTTACAGGATTGCTGTTAAGGAACGGGATGCCATCTAAATTGATTCAAACGAATAATGGGTTCAATTTATACAATCTTGCAGAGGTTCGTTACTTCCTTCTGCAACTGGCTTTGTCTGATGACGTTTATGTTATTCATGAGGATGTTTGGGCAAATGCCAAAAGGGAGCTGGTCAAGAAGTTTGCTACCAGCACAAAATTGGAAGTCTGCAATAATATCATAAGGGATTTTGAAATATCGAACCCGAAAATAACATATAAATCAGATCTGGAAGTTTCTATTCGGGAATCCAAATTGGAAGACTTTTACAACGAGAATGGGGAAACTATTTTCGTTTCAACGATCCATAAGGCAAAAGGAAAAGAATTCGATAATGTTATTTTGATGCTTGATAATTTCAGGCTGGCAACGGAAGAGTCAAAGCGGCAATTGTATGTAGCTATGACAAGAGCAAAGCAGCGACCGACAATTCATTTGAATTCCGACTTTCTCGATACTATCAGCACAGACAATTTAGAGCGACTTGATAACCGGGAATCGCATTTGCCTCCAAAGGAACTGGTCATGCATCTGGCCCACAATCATGTAAATCTGGGGGAGTTCAAAAAAAAGCAGTCAGTGATTTCGGAAAT
>CAZGSG010000520.1:0-3334 GCA_964528095.1 uncultured Terrimonas sp. | reverse complement strand
CATCACCACAGTTAAAACTGATAGCAGTAGATGCAGTAACGGGCAAAGAGAAATGGGTCTTCAATCCGCAGGATTCTATTCAGAATAAACGCTGGCATGACCCTACGGTAAATATCAATCGTGGGGTAACATACTGGGAGGATGGAGATGACAAACGTGTTCTGTATACAGTTGGTTCCATCGTATATGCGTTAAATGCATCAACAGGTAAACTCATTCCTTCTTTTGGTAAGGACGGCGGTTTTGATCTTCACGAAGGTCTCGACCGTGCGGATGTTACTGATCTGTATATAGCGCCCACTTCGCCGGGCATGATCTATAAAGATCTATTTATTATCGGTGGACGGGTAAATGAAGCGCAACATGCGGCGCCTGGTCATATAAGAGCATTTGATGTAAGAACGGGTGAACGAAAATGGATCTTTCACACCATTCCCCATCCTGGGCAATATGGATACGATACCTGGGAAGATACCGCTGCTTATAAGTATATCGGGGGAGCCAATAACTGGGCTGGTTTCAGCCTTGACGAGGAACGGGGTATCCTCTTTGTTCCTACGGGTTCCGCTTCGTTTGATTTTTATGGCGGTAAAAGAAAGGGCAATGGCCTGTTTGCAAACTGTTTGCTGGCATTGAATGCTAAAACCGGAAAATATATCTGGCATTTTCAATTCATACATCATGATGTATGGGACAGGGATGTGCCTATCGCTCCTGCATTGGTTACGATAAACAAAGACGGCAAAGAAATAGATGCAGTAGCACAAACCACCAAACAGGGATTTGTTTTTGTATTTGAAAGAACAACGGGTAAGCCGGTTTTTCCAATAGAAGAGCGACCCGTACCTGCAGAAAGTGCATTGTTCGGAGAAAAACTATCACCTACGCAACCAGTGCCTGTTTTGCCGAAACCTTACGCGAGACAGTCATTTACTGAAGAGGATATCAATGATCTTGTACCTGACTCTTCCTACCAGGATATCAGGAAACGATTATCAGGTTATCATACGGGTAATATGTTCAATCCACCTTCCAAAGAAGGTACAGTCATATTTCCGGGATTTGATGGCGGTGCAGAATGGGGAGGCCCTGCATTTGATCCGGAAACAAAACTCTTATATGTAAATGCCAATGAAATGCCCTGGGTGCTGACAATGGTAGATGCAAAGAATGATCCGGTCAAAAAAGAAACCTATGCGGAAGCAGGTAAACGCATTTACCAAAGTAATTGTATGAACTGCCATGGTCCTGAAAGAAAGGGAGCAGGCAATTTCCCACCCCTGCTGGGTATCAATAAAAGATATACGGGCGATCAGATTGAAGAATTGCTGCTGACAGGAAGAAGAATGATGCCTGGGTTCAAACACCTCAGCGAACAGGAACGCAATGCAGTGACGGCTTTTGTACTGGAACAAAAAACAGGAGCTGATAAGACTTTTGAAACACCGGTAAAACCAATCAATGAATACCTTAATCTTCCTTACTGGTTTACTGGCTATAATAAGTTTGAAACAAAAGAAGGATACCCTGCTGTAAAGCCACCATGGGGTACACTGAGCGCGATCAATCTCAATACGGGGGAATATGAATGGAAAATTCCTCTTGGGGAATTTGCAGAACTAAAAGCAAAAGGCATTCCACCTACAGGATCTGAAAACTATGGCGGACCAGTAGTTACTTCGGGCGGGCTTCTTTTTATAGCTGCAACAAGGGATGGTATGATACGTGCCTTCAATAAAAAGACCGGGAAACAGCTCTGGGAATATAAACTGCCTTTTCCCGGCTATGCTACACCAGCCGTGTATACTGCTAATGGAAAACAATACATAGTTATAGCTTGTGGCGGCGGTAAAATGAATACTCTTTCAGGTGATGCATATGTAGCATTCGCATTACCCGGGAATTAAAATTTAGTACAAGTGCCAGATAGAAGAAGCAAAGAAATAAAAGCTGATATATTATATCCTTCAGCCTGTACGCTGGGCGAATCACCGGTATGGCATGAAGAAAGGAAAAGTTGTTTCTGGGTAGATATCGAAGAACAAAGTATTTATGAATATCATCTATCGGATAAAAAGATCGGTCACTACCAATTAAATCAACGTGTTTCACTGGTTATACCTGGCCAGGGAAATGAGTTGATACTTGGTTTGCAGGGCGGTGTAGGCCGGTACAATCTTTCCTCGCGTACTCTGTCATGGATCACCGACCTGGGTATAGACTGGAAAAATTTTCGCTGCAATGATGGTGGTTGTGACAGCGAAGGAAGATTATGGGTAAGTACGATGGAGCTGCAGCATAAAAAAGAAGCAGGCGCATTATATCTTATAAGCCACAATAAAGAAGTAAAGAAAAAAATTGACCAGTTATCTATACCGAATGGCATGGCCTGGTCGCCGGATAATAAACGCCTCTATCATACTGACAGTGTCACCTGCCTGGTGCGTTCTTTTATTTATGATGAAAACACTGGCGGTATTCAATTCGAAAAGATAGCGGTTCGTATACCTGATAAAACAGGATTGCCAGATGGTATGGCGATGGATGAGGAAGGCATGTTGTGGATAGCATTATGGGGCGGATTTGGTGTAGGAAGATTTGATCCGGCTTCTGGGAAAATGATCGGCTTTGTTGATATTCCGGCACCACAGGTTTCGTCCTGTTCATTTGCAGGTGAGCGCTTGGATCAATTGGTGATCACCACGGCAAGAAATGGAATGACAACAGAAGAACTGATCAATTATCCAAAGAGCGGGCATGTATTTATAACAAGACCAGGCGTAAAAGGTATTCCCGGTTTTCGCTGCGGATTATAAAAAAGAAGAATAATGGAAAGAGCTTTACGAAGTCAGCAATGGTTTGGCAAGAAGGGAAAAGATGGATTTATCTATAGGGCCTGGATGAAAAATCAGGGTCTGCCTGATTATGAATTCCGGGGCAAGCCTGTTATCGGTATCTGTAATACCTGGTCGGAACTAACTCCATGTAATGCGCATTTCCGTGAGCTGGCAGAATCAGTAAAAAGAGGAATACTGGAAGCAGGAGGTTTGCCCGTTGAATTTCCTGTTATGTCTTTAGGCGAAACACTTATCAAGCCTACTGCCATGCTTTATCGTAACCTGGTAAGTATGGATGTGGAAGAATCGATCAGGGCCAACCCGATAGATGGAGTAGTGTTGATGTGTGGTTGTGATAAGACCACACCGGCCCTGGTAATGGGTGCATGCAGTGTTGATATTCCTTCTATTGTAGTATCGGGGGGCGCGATGCTTACCGGAAAATATAAGGGGCGCGATATCGGCACAAGTGATGTATGGCGCTTTTCAGAAGATGT
>CAZGSG010000519.1:0-3363 GCA_964528095.1 uncultured Terrimonas sp. | reverse complement strand
ATTGGAAGCCTCATTGAGCGTGGGAGAGGCGGGCGATTGGGGCGACCGGTATAATCTTATCAGCGGTGTTATCGGGGGATTTTTCCTGGCCTTATCTTATTTTGGAACAGACCAATCACAGGTAGGCCGCTATCTTACGGCAAAGTCAATAAAAGAAAGCAGGTTGGGATTGCTTATGAATGGTCTGGTTAAAGTGCCAATGCAATTCTTTATCCTCCTGATCGGCGTACTGGTATTTGTTTTTTACCAATTCAACAGTGCCCCGGTGTTTTTTAACAAAAAAGAGCTGGTAAGACTGGAAAACTCCGTTTATAAAAATGAACTCACCGGCTTGCGACAGCAGATGCAGGAAGTACAAACCGCCAAAGAAAAAATACTGGGTGAATACGCGGCCACCAAATCGGAAACACATTTCGACGAATTAAAAACACTGCAACTCCGGGCTGATACAATACGTAATGGAGTAAAGACGCTGGTAAAAAAGAACAATGGCGATAACAATGATACGAACTATATCTTCTTGCGTTTTGTAGTAGACTACTTACCAGTGGGCCTGGTAGGCTTACTGATCGCCATCATTTTTCTCGCATCATGGGGAAGTATAGCTGCAGCGCTTAACTCACTGGCATCCTCTACCGTGGTCGACTTTCATAAACGGTATAGTTCGCGGCCGGAAAATCATGAGCGTGATTATAAAATATCAAAATGGTACACATTCGGTTGGGGTATATTCTCCGTCATTGTCGCCATGTTTGCATACAATATCGGCAATAGCCTGATCGAGGCGGTGAACATACTGGGCTCCCTGTTTTATGGCACTATCCTCGGTATCTTCCTTGTCGCCTTTTACGCGAAAAAAATAACGGGCACAGCAGTATTCATAGCTGCCTGTATTACCGAAGTAATTACTATCGTCTTATTTATATTATCCGACACAGGCCGTATCGCGCTGGGTTTTCTCTGGCTCAACCTCGTTGGCGCCGCAGGCGTAGTACTGCTCAGCCTGCTGGTACAATCCCTGCTTCCATCCAAAAAGAAAAAGGAGTAAAAGAATATAAATCTTTCACTCCTCCTCAAAGAAATTTATTACCTCTATCGCACTTCTCTCTTTATCTCATTCTCTCTTTTGCCTCCTGGCTAAAAGACAACTAATCTTTTACTCCTCAATCTATCGCAGTTTTCTCCTTTTACCTCATTCTCTCTTTCAACTCTTAGCTTACTTGCTTAGATCTTTAATCAGCTGATCATTCAACCGTACATAATCATCATTCTTCGCTTTCACCGCCAGCTCCCTTGACCTTTCTGCCGCAGCTTTTGCTTCGGGCTTTTTATTCAATTTAGCCAGGCAATTCGCCCACTGGTGTTGTACCCAGTAAGCATCGGGTTGTTGTTCTACTGCTTTATTAAACCATTCCAATGACTGGTTCAGGTCTTTTCCATTTTCCATATAATAAACAGCGGCCTGGTAAAAAGGAGGCTTTTCTCCTTTCATCAGCGTTTGAATATTCGCCATCACCTTGGAATCAACATCAGTGAAGATCGGCAGTACAACAGCTGATTTATCCCACATCAGTTGCAGTTCGCAACTCGTTGGTTTTACATCTGCAAACTGCATTGTAAAAGATTCAGCGGCTGTTTTCATTTTCATGACTGGTGCGCTGATCCGTACAACATCCATTTCTGGTTTATAAGCAGCAGGAGAAGTGACATCCGTTTGTTTGCTGATGATGATCGTCCAGTTCTTTTTTTCAGGGATTGTAAGAAGACCATACTTACCAGCAGGAATTTTGGTAGCGCCAATCGTTACTTCATCGCCAAAGGTCAGCGTGGTAGCAGTATTGGCACCGGTGCGCCATACTTTTCCGGCTGGTGCGATATCGGTATATAGTTTTCTGCCCTTGATGCCGGGTCTCGAGTACGAAAGTTCGATAGTAGACAGCCCAAAATCCTGTTTGATGGTTTGACCAGGACTCGGTGCAGGCGTTTTCAGCTGGGCATCAGCTGAAATGAGGATAAAGGCAGCAAATGCTGACAGGAATATTCGTTTCATAGCAAACATTTTTTGAAGCTCAAAGGTAAGGGAAAGAAAGTTCCGGGATTGGCTTTGAAATTTTGAATATCCTCTTTCCGGAAACTGTATCAAAAAAGATGCTCTTTTCAAAAAATATAATGTAGAAACACGGGCCTGGAGTTGATAGAAAACTGGCAGAGAAAAGCAGCTGTACACAATTTTTTTATTCAATCCTTAAAAGTAATACACCTGTAAGTAAAGAAATAAATGAACTATGTATGTGTCTTTCTCTGCCAGCGCAACGTAAAGCCTCTTACCTGACTATATTATTCACTGGCCCCATCCGAAGGGATATTTAGTAGCATGGACACTTTATCGTAAGGCATTTTTTTCAGTTGATCTTCTGTATATCCTTTATAGGTCATAGCCGATCCGTTTGCCAGTTTACCGCCCGATACAAGACCCGGTACCAATACATACCTGAATTCAAGACTTTGAGGAAGAGAGATCATAACAGGTTGGCCAGGGTATGTTTCAGGAGTCGCCCCGGTAAATCGGCATGTATTGTATGTATGGCGGATAAAGAATATCTTCTGTTGAGCATAAATTGCCGCTATCTGGTTCGTTGCTCCACCTGCATCTGATACATAGGGCAATGCATAAGGGCCGATACTGCCTATGCGAAAATAAGTAAGCATTAATCCGCTTGAGAGTATGCTTGCTGAAAGCGAGGGGGCAACAATATGACGTACTCTCACACAGCTGCCATCTATCGTAGTATCGCGCGATGCATAAGGACTGGTGAGCCACGCAGAATAAATAACATTTGCAGGCGTTCCTGCAGCTCCGGGGGCACCCGCGGCACCGCCAGGGCCTTGTGCGCCTGCAGCGCCCGCTGCACCGGTAGGACCTGCGGGACCAGCAGGGCCTTCTTTCTCACAACTTACAAAAGCTAAAAAAACTACAGAAAATAAGGCCGAAAACAAAAGGGTCTTTCTCATGTTAAAAGGGGTTTGTTTAAATGATGCACAAAGAAATAGATAATACACTTTAACGTCAATACCACATAGCGGTAATCTTATGCCCATCGGGGTCTGCCGGGTAGAGAACAGCCTATCCTATGTATAGAAACCTACCAATAATAAGTAATTACACGTGTATGTCAACTAAGTAATTTTTCGAAACCCCTTTTCATTTATGCAGGGCATATCTCATCGCGGATCCGGCATGTAAAAAAAAGTTCGGACAGAGTTGTGAGCTAAAAATAATACTAAGAGATTTCACACAGAGCTAAGGAGTAAATGAGCTAAGGAATAGCCAGGCTATTTATACATTTATTATCGGTTGAAATA
>CAZGSG010000518.1:0-3363 GCA_964528095.1 uncultured Terrimonas sp. | reverse complement strand
TACTATCAAAGACAAGGATGGTAAGGTGGAAACATATGGGCTTTCTGCCATGGTACAGGGACCAGCTTTTAAAGCAGCCATTCCCGAGATAAAAGAATATAACCGGATACAGGAAAGAGGGTTTATTGTAAAGCGGGGTAATGAGACATTCAATGAAAAAGCGATATGGACAGATGAGAATTTCTTTTCTGTTTTTTCCTTCCCGCTTAAAAAAGGTGATCCACAAACTGCATTGAGCCAACTCAACTCTATTGTGTTAACAGATGAAATGGCGGTGAAATATTTTGGCAATACGGATGTAATAGGCAAATCACTGGAACTGGAGATAAACAATAAATTCGAACCCTTTATTATCTCTGCCGTAGCTAAAAAAAGCCCAGAAAATTCCACTATCAAATTCGATATGCTATTACCTTTTAAGTATTATGAAAAAGTGGATCCGGACAACGGGTGGCTCTGGCTTTCTTATCCGACTTATTTTGTAATGGATGCTTCTGCCAATCTCGCTACCGTTACGGCCAAAATGGACAAGGTATACCAGACACAGGCAAAAGACGATATCCTTGATGAAAAAAAACATGGCAGCACCAGCACATTCATATGGGGCGTACAACCCTTTTTGCAAATGCACCTGGATGCGCACACAAAAGGGACTGATAACGCGAGTGACCCGATCTATACCTATATCCTTACAGGCATCGCTCTTTTTATTTTACTTATTGCCTGTATCAATTTTGTGAATCTTACTGTAGCGCAGTCACTGAAAAGAAGCAAGGAGATCGGTATCCGCAAAGTAGTGGGCGGGCAAAGAAAACAACTGATCAGGCAGTTCCTGGGAGAGTCGTTCCTGTTATGCCTGATCGCATTTGTTTTCGCCATTGTGCTGGCCTGGACCAGTCTTCCTGTGTTCAATGAGCTGGCAAATAAAAAACTCAGTCTCTCCTATTTACTGGACAT
Source organism: uncultured Terrimonas sp. (assembly GCA_964528095.1). GTDB lineage: Bacteria > Bacteroidota > Bacteroidia > Chitinophagales > Chitinophagaceae > CAZGSG01. The sequence continues at coordinate 2,406 of CAZGSG010000518.1, read as the reverse complement.
TAAACTGATCGCCTGGTTCATCGGGTTATATATACTTACCGGTCTTGCTGCAGGTGTATATCCCGCGTTGGTCTTATCAGGCTTCGACCCGGTGAAGACCTTGTACCAGCGTAGCAGGTTTACAGGCAAGAACTATTTATCAAAAGGCCTGATCATTGTACAGTTTGCATTGGCCACTTTCCTGATCATTACAACCATCTTCATTTATTCGCAATTCAACTATCTTACCCATAAACAACTGGGCTATAACGACAAAAACCTGCTTGTGATAAATACCGGCCAGGGAAGGAATGTAGAATTGATGAAACTCTTTAAAACAGAATTCTCCAAAGCGCCGGGCGTATTAATGGTAGCGCCTGCCATGGGAGGCGATTGGTTTACCGGAACCAGGGCCAATGGCAAAGAATTCGACGTAAAATATGAACATGTGGATGCTGATTATTTTACTGCCTTACAGGTTCCTGTACTGGCAGGTAGAAATTTTTCGGAAGCGTTTCCAGGTGATTCAACCAATTCTGTTTTGATCAATGAAGCCTATGCAAAAGCGGCGGGCTGGTCGGACCCTATCGGGAAGACAGTTGATTTTCTAAACGGCAACCCTGCTAAATTGACGGTGGTTGGTCTTGTAAAGAACTTTCATTTTGAATCATTAAAAGAAGAGATCAAACCGCAGCTATTCTCTGTTCAATCCAATTTGCCTTTTGGCAAATTCCTGATCCGTGTTGATAAAACCAATCTGCCGCAAACAATCGCGGCAGTTGAAAAAAGTTATCATAAACTGGTTCCCAACAGACCGTTCCAATATGATTTCAAGGATGAACTTAACTATAAAGACTACGAGGCGGAGGCCCGCTGGAAACAGATCATTACTTTCGCAGCTATCCTTACTATTTTTATTTCCTGTATCGGGTTGTTTGGATTGACTACCCTTGCCATACAGAAAAGAGCAAAAGAGATCGGCATCCGCAAGGTATTAGGCGCAACGGTATTGCAGGTATCTTCCATGATATCCAGGAATTTTATCACGCTTGTACTGATAGCCTTCCTTATTGCAATTCCCGCGGCCTGGTATACAGCAGACCGGTGGTTACAAAATTTTGCTTATCGCATCAATATCAGCTGGTGGGTATTTGGGTTTGCCTCCGTATTGATCACGGCTATCGCATTGATCACAGTGAGCCTGCAGGCAATTAAGGCGGCTATTACCAACCCGGTTAAATCATTACGCTCGGAATAAAATAACAGCTCAACCCCTATTTAGATTTTAATTATTACGGTTATGATAAAAAACTATTTCAAGATCGCCTGGAGAAACCTGTTAAAGAATAAAGCTTCTTCTATTATCAATATTGGTGGTCTTTCTATTGGTATGGCAGTAGCGATCCTGATCGGCCTCTGGATCAATGATGAATTATCCTATGATCAGTATCATAAAAACTATGACCGTATTGCACAGGTGATGCAACACCAGACAATTAATGGAAAGGTAATGACGGGTCAGGCCATGCCTTTTCCGCTGAAAGCTGAACTACAGTCGAAGTATGGTGCCAATTTTAAATACCTGGTCAATTCTTCCTGGGAAGGTCAGCATATACTAACCTTTGGAGATCAGAAAATTTCCAGGAATGGCAATTATATGGATGTGGATGCCCCCAGGTTATTATCCCTTAAAATGCTGAAGGGATCTGTTGAAGGATTAAAAGACCCTAACTCCATCCTGTTATCCCTTTCATCGGCAAAAGCTATTTTCGGAAATACTGACCCGATGAATAAAATGATGAAGATCGACAATAAACAGGATGTAAAAGTTACCGGGATCTATGAAGACCTGCCTTTTAATACGGAGTTTAAAGAGCTTTTTTTTATTGCACCCTGGGATTTATACGTGGCTTCGGAACAATGGATAAGAAATGCAAGAGATCAGAACCAATGGGGCAATAACTCCTTCCAGCTTTTTGCGCAAATTGCAGACAATACAGATTTTGCAACGGTAGACAAAAGAATTGCCAACAGTAAATGGAACAATGTAGATGCTGAAGATAAAAAATATAAGGCCCAGGTTTTTCTTAATCCCATGAAGGATTGGCATCTCCGATCTAATTGGGACAATGGAGTAAAAACAGGTGGTCTTATAAAGTATGTACGACTGTTTACAATCGTAGGCATTTTTGTGCTGTTACTCGCCTGTATCAATTTTATGAACCTGAGTACAGCCCGGTCTGAAAAAAGAGCAAAAGAAGTAGGTATACGCAAGGCAATAGGTTCCTTACGCATTCAATTGATCAAACAGTTTTTTTGTGAGTCCTTACTGGTTGTTGCATTTGCTTTTCTTCTTTCTATTATCCTGACACAACTCTTCCTGCCCTGGTTCAACCAGGTGGCCAATAAGAAAATGGTCCTTCCGTG
>CAZGSG010000517.1:0-3373 GCA_964528095.1 uncultured Terrimonas sp. | reverse complement strand
CTGTCCGGCATATTTTGCTTTTAATTTTTTTCCGTCAAACTGAAATAATCCATGCGTAGTAGTGGTCATCCAGATATAGCCACCAATGTATTTAGCGTCTGCCAATTCCACGTTCTCAAAATTTTCCGGATCCGGTTCCAGTTTGCGGGGAACAGCCCCGGGGTTGTTCCAGATATACCACACTGACTCGATCTGATCGAAAGCCCAAATTTCATTTCCAGGCATCGAAACAACCGCCGTAAACACTTTTTGATAGGGCAAATGGGAAAACCGGCGAAATCCCTGTTTTGTAAATCGAAAAACGCCGGATCGTTCATACCAGTTATTACAGGAATAAAATTCTCCATTATCATTCCATGCCTGTCTGAAATAATAACCGGCATCGGAGTTTTTCCACTCTTCCGGCAATAGATTTTTGTTGCTGCCCAGCAGGGACATTACCTCTTCTATAAAATTGCCGCTGTTTTTGTATGATTCGAAATGAAGCGCCCGGAGATCTATTTTCAGCAGTCCCTGTGCATTTAAGCTCACCCATAACACATCTGATCTGTCGATATAAAATGAACTGATGCGGGATGGTAAGCCACTATGCTCCCACAGTAATTCAAGTACTCCATTCTCCGTAAGCCGGTATATGCGTCCATAGTGTTCAAAATAAACGCGGCCAACCGGATCCACCTGCAAACCATTATCTCCTTTTATCGCATTGGTTTGCGGAGGAGGCAACAGCAGTATGCTGCTGCTTTTTTTATGTATATCGAGTATGGTCAATACATTTTTTTCCAGCGTAACTACTTTGTTACCCGGACAAGTTACAATGGAGAATTTTTCTCCAAAAACCATATCCCGGTCCACTTTTGCCGACGGTGGTTTCAGATGGGTCGCAAAGCCAATCCACTCAAATTTTTGCTGAGCGGTATCACTTACATGCACACCTGATTCACCAATCACATATATGCTTCCTTCCGGCGACTGAGTAATGGGACATCCCGGAGCATTTGTCAAAATGCCATTGGTGGTGCTGGGATATTGAATTTTTCCTGTAATTCCATTCATCCACCCCATGCCTTTGTGGTGGTTTACAGTGAAAAACCAATTGTTCGTATTGAAACTAAACCGGTAAGATTGCCACCGGACTCCCGGTATTTCCGCCAACCGGCTACGAATGTTATTACGGGTAGATGTAAAGGATCGCAAATCAAACTCGTCGGCCTGCCCGGGGCCGTAATAAATAGTAACAATATTGTCAACCAGCTTGCCTAATCCGTTGATGGTATTGGCAGCCAGGCTTGTGCTGTCTTGCGGATTGTACCGGAATGTGCTGAATTTTCTACCGTCGTACCGGCAAAATCCATCCATGGTACTCAACCAGATAAAGCCATCGGCATCCTGAATGATCCCGGAAATATAACTTTGAGGAAGGCCATCTTCCACACCAAAATGTTGCTGATTCGTAAAGAGCCGTTGCTGCCCGGAAGCGGGCCGGGCTACAACAAACAAACAGGGTATCAGGAAAAGGCTTGCTTTTTTGATAAAAGAATGCAGACAAGCAGTCTTATTCCTCAAGTTTCAGGAGTTTAGAAAGATTATTGAACATACATATTGCCGGGCAATATCTAAAGTAGCAAAGAAAAAATTAGAAATGCAGAATTTTCTTGCCGGTAAGATGTATCGATAAGAATTGAATGGCAACAGATCCGATAAGCCATGCAGGCAGTTATACTTCCTTAACGAGATAATCGGCAATGTTCCTTTGCTCAGATGAAAAACTGATGCCCATGGCAAGTTTTTTTCGCTCGTCATCCATATAAGGTTGCAAATACCTTTTTTCAAGAATTTGATCCAGTGCCATGCTGGCTGAGGTGTCCAGCTTCAATTCAAGTGCATAGATGTATCGACTGGTTTTTATGATAACGTCAGCACGGCCTTTGCTACTATGTACTTCTGTAAAAACATCTACCCCTATTTTTTTAAATGTGAGATGTGTAATGATATGGAAAATGGATTCAGTATCTGCACGCCAGTGTTCATAAGGAATACTACCGATCACTGCATTTAACTCGTTGATGATCCTGTTCGTGTCACCAAACTCAAGCGCAGCTCTGAGATCTGCGGTGACCGATATTGAAGTACCAGGAAAGACTTCGCGGTAAGCACTTAGTAAATTATCCAGCAAACTTACCTTCACCTCCCGATTCGGGTAATCCAGCGTATAAAGTTGTGTATCGGGATCATAGCTTTTAATCGTAAGGTAGCCTGTTTGAAATAACAGTGGGGTGGAAACCGGGTTCTCGATTTGGAAACTACCTAATGATATATCAGATTCACGCACGTTTTCAAAATCATATTCATTTTTTTCCTTCAGAAGTTTCACTAAAAAAGAGGGAGAACCGGTGGCAAACCAGAAATTTCGAAAAGCTTCTTCTTTCATAAAAGAAAGCAACGAGAAGGGGTTGTAAACAGTCTCCTTTCCGTCCCAACTATAACCATTATACCATTCTTTGATATTTTGCAACAATTGAAGGGTATCCATTCCAAGTATCCGTGGCAGTTCTTCAATTTCTGATGCAAAATTTGTTTCCAATTCCTGCTGGGTAATTCCTGCTATGTTGTTGAAATGTTTACTTAAGGTAATATCTTCCAGATTATTGAGGTCGGAAAAAATACTCACTTTAGAAAATCTGCTTACCCCGGTAAGAACCAAGAGACGAATATGTTTATCCGCATCTTTCAAGATAGAATACAAATTTTTTAATATTGCTCGATTTTCTTCGGCCTTCGGAATATTATCCAGATAATCGATGAGGGGTTTATCATATTCGTCTATCAGGATCGCAACTTTGCCACTTTGAGCAGCTTTAGTAATTAATTCTTTAAATAACTGATCGTAAGCTGTGCTTGTCAGCTTAACCTGCAAGCGCTCTGCATTTTCGAGTAATGCTCCTTCAATAGCGCTTTGTAACCCGATAGTACCTGTACCGATATTCGAAAATGAGATCCTGATTACGGGCGTTTTGTGAGCCCAATCCCACTTATCATGAATCCAAAGACCTTTAAAAACTGCTTCACTACCACTGAATAGTTCTGATAAGGTGTCCAGCAATAAGCTTTTTCCAAAACGACGGGGTCGACTTAAGACATAATTACTGCCTGATTCTATAAGGGTATGAATCAGGCGTGTTTTATCTACATAAACAAACCCACCTTCGCGTATTTTTCGAAATGATTGCAAGCCAATGGGATACTTTCTTACCATATAGCAAATAGAATTCATTGAAGATTAATGCGCCGGATATAAGTCCTCATTAGAACCCCGATATTGGAGGCAAGCTAACGACAAGTAAATTCCTTTATAAAACAATAAAACATCATC
>CAZGSG010000516.1:0-3375 GCA_964528095.1 uncultured Terrimonas sp. | reverse complement strand
ATTTTTTCATCGGAAATGATAAGAATTTCCACGATCGTTCCGCCGATACTTCCATCAGGCTCCCAAACATCTTTTATTGTGATACTTCCACTACATTCTTTTGTCAGCTTCAATATTTCCAGGCGTTGTACGGCCATTTTTATTCCTTTGGGTTCCGAATTGTGAGTGCCTATTTTTTTTAGTTTGATCTTTTGTGCATTATCCCTGCCAATGCCATTGTCTCTGATTGTACATAAGATATGGCTTCCCTTTTCAACAAAATCAATGTCAAGCTTTTTAAGTCCCTCTTTATGTAATAACCCGTGCCAGATTGCATTTTCAACGAAGGGTTGCAGTAAAAGAGTGGGGAAAGGCATATTGTCTGTATCAATCTCACCTGAAATACTGATATTGTATTGAAACAGGTTTTTGAAGCGAAGCGATTCCAGCTCGATGTAAAGTCGGGTGATTTCAATTTCTTCACTAAGCGGCAGGAGGTTTTTTTCCGAAGCATGCAGTACCATTCGCAGGAGCTTTGAGAATTTGGAAAGATATTCAAAGGAAGCGGTGTGATTTTCTGTAACAATCAGTTCCTGTATAGCATTTAAGCTGTTAAAAATGAAATGCGGATTCATCTGTGACCGAAGGGCCTGCTCTTTCAATGAACTAATCTGATATTGCAACTCGGTTTTCTTTTTTATTGCACGTATCCTCCTAAGATATATGAGCAACAGCAGTGCGGCTGCAACGAACACTCCGATGGCACGTATCCACCAGGAATGCCACCAGGGAGGTAATATCTCAAAGGATGATATAGCCTCATTGTAGGAGCGTTTACCAGAAAAATCGTAGGCTCTCACCTTGAAGCGGTATTTGGCCGGAGTCAGATTGTTGTATTTTACCTTATCTGTATTGGCATTATTTATCCATTCCTTATCAACACCTTCCAACCGGTACTCAAAGCGGGTTTCTTTGGGGTAATAATAGGTCAGTGCGGCAAAGGAAAATTCTATTTCATTACTTGTGTATGGGAGTGTTATTTTTCTTTCAAGATACTGCTTACGGTACTCATGCAGGTTATCCGTTTTGAAAGAGGTGATGGCCACAGAGAAGGGTGACGAACCCTGTTGAAGGCTATCCGGATGAAACATCAAAAAACCATTTTGAATCCCTGTTAAGAGATGACCGTCGAGCGTGGTTGTAAGAGGGCTGTAAAAGCCGGTAAAAAGCAATCCGTTTTTTTGTGTAAAATTTTCAACGGCACCTGTCTTACTATTTATTTTCGTTAGCCCTTTAAAACTGGTGGCCCAAACATTTCCATTCCTATCTGTTTGCAGGGTATAGATGGAATTATCGGGTAAACCATGAGCGGTGGTTATAGATCGGAATCCATTTAATTGCTCGTTGTCAGCGGCAGATTTACTGATACCTCCCGCACTGGTAGCGATCCAGATCGAGTCTTTGTCGCCGGTAATATCGGTGATCAATGTAGTATTCAATGCTCCGGGAGTTTTCTTTTCAGCGAAAAAACTATGATAGGTTTTATTGCTGAAGTTATACTGAAATAAGCCGTTCCCAAAAGTACCGATCCATAACTTTCGCCTCTTTTTATCAAAATACAATCCTGTAGGTAATGCGGATTCCTGTCCCGGCCGGAATATTATCCTTTTTTGCTTCCTGGTTTTATGATCGTACCAATACAAGCCGTCATTAAAACAGGAGAACCAAAAATTACCGTTGTCATCCTCTGCCATATCTGCAATAAAAAAGTTTTTTGCTGCAGCCTGGAAAGCAGCTACACGGAATTTCCTGGTATCCCTGTTATATAAGAACGCCCTGTTATTTGCCAGTATCCATAGCATGCCATTGCTGTCTTCGAAAATAACTGAACATTGTTTCAATGGAATGCCATGAATAGCGGTGATAATCCTGGATTTATTTGTCAGGCCGTCTAGTATCAACAGGCAATTATTAGCCGGAGAGCTTATGAAGTACTGATGATCACGTTTGGAATAAAATACGGAGTGCACAATATTATCATAGGGATACAGATCTTTCCCGGCTTCCTTTTTTTGAAGTTTTGCAGAGAATACCTGGTTGAAGGAAAACGGATTTAACAGCGGACAAAACTTGCCAACCCCCGATGTGGTGCCTGCCCACACCACACCACTACTGTCAGCATACACGGTTCTTACAAATCCCGGAGGCAGTGAATGTAGGTCATCCACTCTGTGGGTAATAAGCGATAGTTGACGGGTAGCGGTATTTATTTCAATAATGTCTCCTGTGCCGGAAGGGAGCCAGCGCATATATTTCATATCGGTGGATGATACCCTGTTTTCCCTGGCAGATGGAATATGATTCCAGTCAATTGTCTGCACCTTACGGTCTTTCAGGAATAATGTTTGTAACCCTTTGCCGGGATTTTGAGTAAAGAAGGCGGCACTGTTATCATATGCATTTTCCAATTGCAAAAAGTGATCACTCTTATTGCTTCTGTAGCATGAAAATGCACCAGATTCTGTATTATAGCTGCATAGGCCGGATGTAGTGCCCAGCCAAAGTTCTTGTTCCGATTTGTAATAAATTCTCCTGATGCTATTATATCTGCCCTTGCGATCGGGGAAATTTTTTTCGATAAAATCCTTCCAGGGGAAATAAATGAACACCTTTTTTAAAACGTCATAATAACAGAGATCCTTTCCGTCGGGCGCCATCCATACCCGGTTATATTTGTCAATATGGATGTCCCAGATAAGGTCGCTGCTGATGATCTTATTATTCTTTTTTGAGCTGCCTTCTTCTGCAAGAAAAACAGTTATACTATCTGTTGCCGGATCAATTATATTCAGCCCTCTCTGCGTGGCAACCCATATTTTCCCTCTATTGTCTTCCGCCAGATCATTTATATAAGTGCTGGATATATTCCGGCTGCCGCCCTGGGTATAAATCAAAAAACGTTGCCCGTCGAAACGATTCAATCCATTTTCGGTACCAATCCAAATGAATCCATTGCGATCTTTTAAAAAACAGGAAATGCGATTATCGGAGAGCCCGTTATCTACTGAATAATTTTCAAACTGATACCCTGCCTGCGAAAATATGACCACCGGCATAAAAAGTAACAGCAGTGAAACAAAGAATAGGCGATTGCGGTATATTGTTTTGCATTTCAACAATCTAATTTAATTATAAAACATCGGTTCACATTACCTTTCCCTAAATCATTCCTGCCTTATACTCATTCCCCCGGAAAAAATACCGCTTAATAAACAAGTGTATCCGCTTTCTTTTTGGTGTTGTCAACAACCCTGTTTCCACAGTAATTTTATCAATGACACTGATGGAGAAGTTTAGTAATTATTTTACTGACCTGGGAGACAACCAAAAAATTAA
>CAZGSG010000515.1:0-3415 GCA_964528095.1 uncultured Terrimonas sp. | reverse complement strand
CCTAGCTCAGTTGGTTAGAGCTACTGACTCTTAATCAGTAGGTCCTGGGTTCGAGTCCCAGGGGGGACACTTGGGTTTGTTGAACTTCCTAACAATCAGAAGTTATTTATTACCTCAGCGCCTTCAGGGGAAAGCTGGGGTAATTTTTTTCTACCCCGGCCTCCTGGCTGCGCTTACTATTTCCACCCGATCCCTTTCTTTATTTTTTCCAATTCATCTGCAGGTACTCCGTTCTTCTCAGAGAGCTTGCTCACTAATCGCACTTCGAATAAGATTCTCTTCAGTTGTGTGGTTTGATTAGTTAAAGTAAATTATTTGGACAGCCACCTTAATGCGCCTTTCGTGTCACCTGTGGCAGCAATATAGATGATCACACCTATAATGACTAAGACAATAAAAACCAGGTAACAGCCTGTTTTCCATTGATCGATTTCTGCCCGTTGCTCTGGTGTTGCATTTTCATAATTTCTTTGAGCTTGCTCCCGGAGCTTTCTGCGTCCGTAGGCGGTATTGGGATTGTAAGTCTTTCGTTGTGCCATGAACGAATTTTATGAAGCAATTTTTTTGAAGGAATTAGCGTGAAAAAATTTAGCTATCTACTTATCGTTTTTCAAAAATCACCTCCTTTTAAAATGCGCTCACATCGCCATAAGCGCTCGCCACAATTTTCAAGACGGTACTCTTAATCTCACTGTGAGAGAGCTTCAATTTGCAGAGCAATTGAATGACGAACAAATTGTCGTTACGATGTCACGACAATTGAGTTGGTCTCATATTTTGAAATTATGACTCCTTAAGAATATTTCAGGCAAAGAATTTGAAAGAACAGTTCCTCTTCAGATTGCTTTGTGAAAAAATAATTTCAACGTCTGAATCGGGTTTTAGAATTTCAAAATAATGGCTCCTTGTTAATTTGTGAGACACAGTCTCACTTTTTTAGAAAAGTAAGTAAATAGTGGGACACTGTCCCATTATTTGGAAAGGAGAGGTTTTGAAAGCTACATTCAATTCTCCTTTATGGGTGTTGTTTTCTTATATGCTGATTAATGCCATACTTAGCCTCAAGCGCATGCTGGTATTTCGGCGGGATCGGCATAGGAAAGTAGGGCAATAAAAAAGGCGGCCTATAGCCGCCGCCTTCAATAATATGTAAGTGTCTAGTTGGAGATAGATTTCAGATTGTCAAATTGTGCACTGTAATCAGTCACTGTTCCGATTTTCTGAATTTCTTCAGTAAGGGACTCGATTTTTACTCCTACATCATCAAGGCCAACGGTTGTATTATTACCTAGTTCCTCAACAGCTTTCGTTAGCGCTTCTAATTTCTTGTGTGTAACATCCACGTCTTGCTTAAGAGCACTGAAGTTATTTTCAGCCTTTTGAAAGCCGGTTGCAATAAGTTCTTTTAAAGATGCAAACTCAGACTGAAGAGCAGATACTTTAGCATCAAGACCGTTGTTTATTTCTGACATAGGTATGATATTAACTGCGCAAAGATACTAATAGAATTATAATAAAACCTAATATTTATGTCCGAAGGAAGAAAGCAAAATCTAACAGACGAAATTGATCAATTCTTCTAAAAGCTGGTTCGAGGTTTCGACCCCTGGGGACACACGATAGGAAAACGCCTTCAAATCGCTGTATTTGAAGGCGTTTTTAGGTTCGAGGAGTATCGTTTGGGTTATTCGATTAATTGTCCGGTGTCTGCATTTAATTGAAATGTTACGTTGTCCCAATTCGTTGCATAAATAACATCGTCAATAATTCTAAACGTATTCTTTCCAGTTGGAGTAGTAAAAATTTCCGTTCCCGAAAAACCCCATATAATATTTCCATTCCTGTCAAGGCTGTTAATTTCAAGCTCCCCGTGAATAATATAATGATCAAGATGCTTAAAAATTTCAAAACAGGTTGCTGCATCTGCTTTTGTTCGCCACGCTATTTTCAGATCAGGAAGTGTCAAACAAAAAACGCTGTCGGCACAGCAAATCAAAAAATTATCAGTATCAATTAATCCAGATGTTTCATGAATGCCTGTTGCGCCACCACTACTGATAACTATCGCTGAGTTTAATAATTCGTCGTTTCTATATATTTCAATTCCATGCTTAGTCAAATAACGATAATCGCTATAATCTCTGTCGGTATAAAAGTGATTATATTTTTTTGAATTATCTACGGAGTTTGGGTTATAATCTGTATCGTTAAAAATGGAAACATGAAGACCTTTATATGGTATAGAAAGTGACATAAAAATTTCTTATAACGTGGGTAGTTTTTGGAGTCGTGGTTGGGTAAAACTGGAAATGCGGACTGCTCATTCAGCTTCTACTCACCCTGATGTATTTCGATATATTTCTTCCCATTCCAATAAATGATCATACCGGCTAGTACTGCACCATCTTCATAAACCTCCACCAATATAGCCTGCCTTGATAGTTTCACTTTCTTACCGCCAATTATATCACCCGTTTTGGAATCGAATTGTGTTTCATTCGCAATTTTCTCGCTATAAATGCTCCATTTATCGGCCCATTGAAAGTCATCTCCTCCATTGGCGAATCTTGTTCCGGCCCCGAATATGAAATATTCTCTTGTTTTGCTATGTATCAGTAACAGACCTTTCTTTTTCGTTTGTTTTTCTGTAATCAAAATAACGATGTCGTTATTGTTGTCCCTTTTAAAGTCCGCCTGCAGATACGATGGTTTAATAAAAGAAGCGACAACGTACTTTTTATCAAGCCTTTTTTGCCGAAAAAGGTCTGAAGCCTACGAGGGGAAAGAGTTCGTCTGACTTTGAACAACCACAGCTGTCAGTATAAAAATTATCAGTAGGAACGGTTTCATAACAGTTATGTTGAGTATAAAGATATAATTTTAACCTACAATCCAAAACACATATTTGTAGGGTTACAAGTTGCAAATCAATGACCATTAACCTATTTTGTGGGTCAAAAAAAACGATTCGTCGCTCCATGAAACAAAACCTAACTATCGCAGGAGTTTTATTGACATTACTGATATCCTGTACAGAAAATAAACCCAAGAAACAAAGTACCGCAACAGACAACCCGGATAGTTTGGCAGGTAAAAGCACCTATGTGAATCCTGTTGATAATAAATCTTACACAACAGATGGACAATTCAAAGAATATGCTCCAGAAGGAGGCATTAATAAAGTAGCAGGCCCAGTGCAACCAATTAAAGTGGTATTACTTACCGACCAACAGCAATTGCCGGGTATAATCAGCATTGAAAAATTAGCCAACTTTATAAAAGGGGTAGAAACGGTAGTAATTAAACAACTTACCGGGGTTAAAGAAAATGGCCAGATTTTAGTACAATTCACCTTATACGCCCACCAAAAGCCTACCATTGGAATATCGTATAAAGGAGCTATACAACCCAAAGA
>CAZGSG010000514.1:0-3421 GCA_964528095.1 uncultured Terrimonas sp. | reverse complement strand
CGGACCATATCAGTGGAATAACCACACTCGCGAAAAAATATAAGCTGCCTGTATATATAACCGAAGGAACCATGGCTCATGCACGTATCAATGTTGATACAAGCCAGCTTCGCTCTTTTGCCCCTTTTACGCCTGTTATGATTGGCGGATTAAAAGTGACAGCTTTCCCCAAATTTCATGATGCCGGAGATCCGCATAGTTTTATAATTACCCATGAGCTTGTCAGAGTAGGTGTGTTTACCGATATCGGTATCGCCTGCCCGCAGGTGATTGATCATTTTAAACAGTGCCACGCTGCTTTTCTTGAAGCCAACTATGACATGGATATGTTGAATAATAGCGGCTACCCTTATTATCTTATACAACGGATAATTGGAGGTAAAGGCCATTTGTCCAATCTGCAGGCACTGGAGCTTTTCAGACAACATAAACCTGCGTTTATGAATCATCTGTTGCTGGCTCATCTATCCGGTAACAACAACTCTCCCGAACTGGTAGATGAATTGTTTACAAAACATGCGGGGAATACAAAGATTGTCGTTGCTACCCGTTTCAGGGAAACGGAAGTATATCATATTACCAACCAAAGGCAAGCTCTTAATACTATAAATAAGAGCAGGGATGCAGCGCCCGCGCAACTTTCTTTATTCTGATTTTGACATTGAGGTTTTAAAAGGAGAATATTACGAAGTATCGAAGATATAAATCTAAACCCTTTGTTTTTTATCGTGTTGACAAATAAGAACTGCTAAATATTTTCTTCCAGGAATTTTATTATCTCGTTCATACGAAGTTTTTTTTCAGGAAGACATTCATGCAACAAATATTCGGCTTTATTGCCCATTAACAGATCCTCGTATCCGTTTTTTTGTAAAAAATAGTTGATAATATATAATATCGCATGGCCTGATTTAGGATTGAATTGATCATCCCCAGGAGGCGCTTTATACATGGGATTTTCCTTTTCTGCTTTTACCCAATCATAACTATATAACATATCCGACCATTTATATTTCTTCATGTGGTGCTTTATTATACTATTAATAAAAAAAATGTGCCATGAATATTTATAGGCGGGATTCTTACAAAAAACTCCCTCAACAGGAAAAATATTCCTCTGAAATACTAAAAAAAGGGGATATAATGTAGCGGGTAAAATGAGGCGGATCAATTCGTAGAGATATGATATACAGCAAATTCACCGGCAGCGAAATCAGTATAAACCGTTCTTTCTAATGTAATGTTCTTATCGGTGAACAATTGCCTGTAATGCCCTGCAATAGCAGGATGATCAATGGTGAACGATGCGCTTTCTTTTGAAAAATTGATCATCACCAGAACTTTATCCTGCTGACGCCGGCATAAATATGCCAGTACATCTTTATGCGTGGTTTTTAAAAGTAATACAGACGCACTCTCCTGCAATCCAAGATTTTTTTTCCTGAGGCTCAATAAGGATTTATAAAAATCATGCATCTCTACTTTCCCCTCCCAATCAATATGGTCTTTTTCAAAAAAGGCAAGCCGTTTTTTATTTGGCTTTTCCTGTCCCGAATAAATAAGCGGGATACCCGGCCAGGTGCAGGTAAATACGGCCATTGCTTCTGTTGCGACCCCATATTTTTCAAATTCAGTACCGTAGTAGGTGTTCTCGTCATGATTAGAAGTAAACAATAATTTTTTTGAACCTATGGGATATCTTGAATAAGTGTGCAGGATCGTGGTAATATCAGAAAGGAGCAAATCGCCTTTCATGTATTTATCCAAAGCACGCATAGCTTCCCAGCCATAAGTAAGATCGAATACCTCATGATAATCCAGTATCTCGCATTCGGCCAGCCAGAACAATGTTTTTACTGTGTCGCATTCAGCCCTTGCCTCCAACCAAAAATCGATGGGTACCGTGCGGGCCATATCACAGCGAAATCCGTCAAGGTCAAACTTCCGGATCCAATATTTCATTGAATTGATCATTTCACGTCTCATCTCAGGAATCTCATAATTCAGATCAATGACATCAACCCAACCATATAGTTCAGTAAAATTTCCCTTATCGTCTTTTCTGTACCAGTCTGCGTTCTTTTTTGTCCATTGATGATCATAACCAGTATGATTCGCTACCCAGTCAATAATCACTTTCATGCCCCGGCTATGTGCTGCATTTACAAGACTTTTCAGGTCATCAATCGTTCCATAAGCGGGATCAATATCAGTGTATGAACTGGCGGCATAATAACTGCCGTAGGTGCCCTGTCTTTTTTCCACGCTTATGGGCGTCGCTGGCATTAGCCAGAAAATATCAACTCCCATTTCATGGAGCCTAGGAATATGCTCAATAAATGCCTTAAAGGTGCCTTGTTTTGTATACTGCCTGATATTGACTTCATAAATATTCGTTCCATTGCCCCAGGATACGATCGGGAAAGCAATACTCATGATAAAGTTTTTAATATAGCACCTAAATACAACTACTATACCGAAGAAACACAAATCAATATTGTGAATAGTTTGTCATTGGAAATGCAGCTTGTGTAGACAGGGAATTAGTAGAGCCAACTTCTGTTATGTAACATAATATTCCCAATCTTCAATGAAAGTAATTTGTAGTTAACCGGGAGGGTGATATGCACTAATACGACAACCAGGATTTCAAGTAAAATTGCTTTTATTCATACATTTCATAAGCGACATGTATCTGTTCTCTTATTTCGTCCATGACCTCAACAATAGAAAGACTAAGTTCGTGGGGCATCTTGGGACTTGAAATATTTCCCTTTTGTACCTGCTCCACCAATTCATCTACTTCGAAATATAGGCCGTGCCCTTCCCATTTACCGGGGTAAATAATAGTTCCCTCACCCTCTCTTGAAACTTCTACACCTGCAGCTTTTTCGTACCAGGGATCAAGTATCCGGATGATCCCCTTATCACCTGCGATTTCGGCAGGTAAGTGGCTTTCCGTTACCAGGGATGATTCAAGGATAGCATATTGCCCCGTGTGGTATTTAAATAATATGCAAGCCGCTTCATCCACACCCTTGTCCGTGAGCTTTCCAATAGCTTTTATGAGGCTGGGTTTTCCTAAAACCAGCAGTGATAAAAATATCGGGTATATTCCAAGGTCTAATAAAGATCCGCCACCCTTTTCAGGATTAAAATAACGGCTTTCTTTATCCGAAGGAGCTTTATAACCAATAGATGCTTTAATTGAGAGGATATTGCCAATGGTGCTGGCATTTATTATTTGCAAGGCCTGGTTGATACTTGGCAGAAAGCGAAGCCACATTCCTTCCATAAGAAATGTATTGTTTTCAGCGGAGGCTTTTGCGAGTTGTGAAGATTGTTCAGCGTTTAATGCCAGAGGTTTCTCACATAACACCGGCAACCTGTTTATCAGGCAGGCCAATACTATTTCATAATG
>CAZGSG010000513.1:0-3434 GCA_964528095.1 uncultured Terrimonas sp. | reverse complement strand
TCGTTTGCTTTTGTTTGTCCAAATAAAACGACAAAGTGATTTTATCTTTAGGAATGACCCTGCTGATAAATTTCTCTGTCTCGCCACTCCGGATATTGGGTTTTAAAAAAATGATCACGGTTTGATTTACCTGGACCTGTTCAATATTTCGTATCGATCCGCCACCTATTGCGTTCCAGCTCTGTATTGCCCGTTCAATATCAAACGTCAATAGTTCGTTCCGGTGGCCATATTTTTCTATTTCTTCGATATAATTATGTTCTTTAAGCTCACAGTTCAATAAATCAACCTGAATTTTCTCGCCATTTCTTTTTAGATCATTAATGATCTCTGCCAGTTTCTTTTGTGCATTAATTTCCTTTGTGGTAGGTGTGTAACGTAGAAACAGAAGCCCCACAAAAAACATTACAAGCCCCAACACCCAAAATAGAAACGGATAAGGAATTAATTCTCCCGAATACTTTCTGAAAAAAGTAACTGTCAAAAAACCAAGTCCAAATAAAACATATGCTAAAATTCGTCTCCACATATTTCGAAAAGTCTGTTTAACGTATCAGTTAAGAAGCAGATAGTATAGAAAGCACCGTCTTCGAGGTGGATGACTTCTATAGCTAAGGGTTGTTAAGGCAAGATATGAAAAAGCAATGAAGAGATCAGGCTCTATTGATCTATATCCGACTGGATGTAAAATGCTGCAGAATAGTTATGCTGAACCACCTGGCTACCCGGAAAATATGAACAGGTTGTTTGGAAGCTATGTCTAAGTGCTGGAAGGGATACAGCTTGGATAGCGCTGAAGGAAATTGTATTTTTATAAAGAGTCGTCTAATAGCCCCGAAAAACACCCTTTTGTAAACTCTCTAAAAACTGAATGATATGAAAAAAATATGCACAGCGCTTTGTTTATGCTGGTGTTTCACTGCCTTCGGACAAAACAATACCATTATTAAAAAGAAATTCAACTGGGGCAATGAAGGCAATGATAACGCAGGTTATACCCAGGCAGTCAGGGTAGATAATATTATCTATATTTCCGGTACCGTTGGCGGTGGAACGATTCCCGAGCAACTCACCAAAATTTACCAGTCCCTGCAAAAAACGCTGGCGGCTTATGGCGCTACTTTTCAAAATGTGGTAAAAGAAAACCTGTACACCACGGCCATAGATTCTGTTAAAAAATACAATGATATCCGAAAAACTTTTTATAAGGGCGACTGGCCCGCCGCTACCTGGACAGAAGTAAAAAGATTATACGAACCCACAGCAATCATCGAAGTAGAACTGATCGCGCATTTGCCCAAACAATAAAATAATCTGACGGGGAAAATAATTAGTGCACTTCCATAGTCCGGATATCTTTTCGAACAAAATAAGGTAGTGTACAAAAAACGAATACGGAATGCTAATTATTTTACGCCTTTCGGTATTGGTCAATGATTAACCGCTTCATCCTTGCGAATCGGAATCTTTATAAAACTATCATTATGCCATTTAACCTGCAAGGGTGCTCCCGCGTCTTTTATGGTCTCATCATTCACATCTTTTCCTGTTCCATAGTTAATTTGTTCAGAAGAACTTTTATTGACATTCACAATCAATACCAGCCTGCTTCCTTTGCGCAGTTGCTTACTGGTAAAGTAGGTGTTTGAAAATGGTAAGGAGGTCTTTTTCCCGGGTGTTAATAATTTTCTTACTGTAACATCTTTCGCATAACTGGCTCTCCCCATAAAATAAGAAAGGTAGAAATAGCGTCCATCAGGAAGTTGCTCAAACAGAACGGCACTGTAGTCCATATCTTTTTTATTGATCGTCACCTTCATTTCCCCGGAAAAATTGCCTGTAAATTCTACCGCGTCTTTAAAAGGCTCGGTCTTATACATAATGCCGCCGCCATTAAAAAGACTGTCCCAGATAATCCTGAAAGCGTAGTAATAGCTATGCATATCAGCTCTGTCTTTAAAATCAATCTGCCAATTCAGCCATTCGCGCCGTGGTGGTTTTTGTACACTCAATTTACCAGCATCTTTATGATCCAGGTAAAATGTAAGCGTGTCCTTACTGACGGTTTTTAATGAGCTGGCATACCGCCATTCATTTGT
Source organism: uncultured Terrimonas sp. (assembly GCA_964528095.1). GTDB lineage: Bacteria > Bacteroidota > Bacteroidia > Chitinophagales > Chitinophagaceae > CAZGSG01. Next base: position 1,335 of record CAZGSG010000513.1, on the reverse strand, counting down.
CCCCATCAACTGGTAATTAATTTTATCTTTTAATATGGCCGGTTTTGCTGCTCCTTTTAGTATATAATCAAGCCATTGGTAAATAATAGTATGAATAGGAATTTTTGCGGCTTCATCAATACGATAACCATTGTAAACGGAATCGGGATAACCCTGCGAACCGAAATGTCCATAAGGGCCGATCAGTAAATAATGTTCGGCAGCAGGATTGTATTTATAATGTTCCCGTAAATAATACATTGCGCCCACCTGCCCGCCGTCATAATACCCGGTAGTGGTCAACACCGGGATTGTAATCTTTGAGAAATCTTCTTTATAGGGAATCATGTTCTGCCAGTATTTGTCATAGGCAGGATGGTCCAGCCAGCGGCGGAACATTTTATTGTGCGGTCTTCCGAGCAGGCTATCCAGTGACCGGAACGAAGTGCCCAGATTAAAGTATTTTTGTTCCAGTTCACTCCATTGCTGGCGGTTATTATAATCCTCGTTATCCAACAGTTTATTGTTGGAAACATAATAGGTCCAGGGAAACTGGAAGTTCATGACCACATTATTCATCATTGGCGCGTCAAGACCGGGTGCTGCAGATGCCGAGGGTACAATTGTTTTCAACGCGGGATGCAGGTGTTTGGTGGATGCCCATTGCGCAAAACCATTATAACTGCCACCATACATGCCCACTTTTTGATTGCTCCATGGCTGACGGCTTATCCAGTCTATTACATCATATACATCCTGGCCATCCTTTTCGTAAGCCATCACCTCCGAAGAGCCTTGACGTTTTCCCCTTGTATAAGCAAGCACACCTATATAGCCATGGTCAGCTGCTTCTATTGCTTTTTTTATATCGGTGACACGGGCATAGATACTAAAGATTAAAATAGCCGCATGTGGCGCTGTCATGTCTTTTCGCTGAACTACAATTGCAGAGATATCAGCCCCATCCCTTGTTTTGATCAACAGGCTATCCTGGATAATGTAATTGGAAAAATTCAGACTTTCCTTATTTCCGTTTTGTGCTATAGAGGTACTTCCTGCCAGCAGGTATAATAATACAAAGAAGGAAAAATATTTCATAAATAACTCGGTTTTAGATTCAAATCGTTCTGTATTTTTCAATGCCATACAAAACAAGAATATTCTTCCCGAATTGAAAAGCATAAGTAGCCGGGCGTGGGAATAAGGGTGATAAGCGTAGCCTGCTGCAAAACATGCGGCGCTAACTTATTAATGATGAAGTGTTGGTATTGAACAATACGGCTATAAATTATGGGAATCCGGCTAAAATTCTGGATACTTACTGAAACGATCTCTTCAGTTTATTCCACCACCCAC
>CAZGSG010000512.1:0-3438 GCA_964528095.1 uncultured Terrimonas sp. | reverse complement strand
GAAAAGGTAATGTGGAGCTTCAGGATCCCTATCAAAGCCCAGAAAATTTCATATAAAAAAGGAACAGGATAGAATTTGTGATACTTCTAAAAGTGAATAATAATAAAGAAACTTTCATATGCAAATAATACAAAGTATTCAAAACAGAATTTATGAAATCAGAGGAGAGCGTGTGATGATAGATCGTGATCTGGCGCTCCTTTATGAAACGGAAACAAAAGCATTGAATTTGGCAGTGAAGAGGAACCTGAAACGATTCCCAGCAGATTTCATGTTTCTACTAACGCATGAAGAATGGACTCGTTTGAGGTTTCAAATTGAAACCTCAAACAAGGTGCAACCTGAAAATTTGCAATCAAAAAATGTTATTCCCAAAAGAAAAGGCGGAGACAGATATCTTCCATATGCCTTTACTGAACAAGGAGTAGCTATGCTCAGTTCGGTTCTGCGTTCAGACAAAGCTGTTCAAATGAATATTGCTATAATGAGAGCATTTGTTGAGACCAGAAGAACTTTGCTAAGTCACTCAGACCTTCGGGATCAAATAAAACAAATTCGAGAACGCCTGGGGGAACATGATGTGCAGTTGAATCTAATCTATGAAGCGATGGAGAATTTATTGGATGAAAAGGCTACGCAGCGTAAGTGGGATGATCGAGAAAGAATTGGGTTCAAGTAGAATTCAGTTTATTAAGATATGGAAATCAAAACCCATGCTACTATGGAGCTGGGTTTTGATTATGAGAATATATAACGATATCATCGAAAATGCTTCTTTTTTAAAAGCGTTTTATTTAGATTTAATTGGAGCTTGTTATTTTCTCGGGTACAAATAAGATCAAGATCTTCTTTTGAAGAATACCCGGCTTCATTTTTTGAAACCCCAATTTCCTCACAACGTTTGGCAAATTGTGTTCGCTCTAAATCACAATATATAAAAGCTTCCTCAGGTTTGAGATAAGGTTTATAACATAGAGCTATTGCCCTCATAATAATTTTTACATCCTTCTTTATCATACTACACTATTTTCCGGAAAACTTATTTGGATACTATGTCGTGCATCAAATGATGGACGGTATTTTATGTAACCAAATTCATGCAAATGGTGAATACAGCGATGAAATGTGGTTGCAAATATTTTAGCAGAAACTACAAGATGATTTTTGCGAACTAACAAAGGCAAGTTGCGTTGTACTTCATAACACTCCAGTATGGCCAGGAACAGGCTGATATGAGAGGGACCAATTCTCTGATCATATCGGATATTTTGCCGAAATCGCATCCATAGTTCCCATGGACTAATCGAGATTAATATCAGGGAGGATCTTTTCAAATTTAATTTTCTTTACCAAAGATGCGAGCAAATACCAGTGAAAAAGGAGAGTTTGATGGTAGGCTCGGATAAAAAAAGTATTGATAGTGTAGTACATTTTTGTAGGCTTTAAGGAGGAAACAAATAATTACGATTGTGAAGTTGCAGGTATTTCAACGATCTAATAAATAACAACTATTAACCACTTAACTAAATAAAACGTGTACCATCATCCGAAATTTATCATTTGATTTATAGAATGAAGTGTAACTGCGCAAGCAATGAATAGTATAGCTTCCTCTGAAATAATCAAAAATCTCATATCCGAATAAATGAGAGTTTGAATTTAATTGATCTCCGTACGTATCTATGGCTTTATTAATTTCATTGGCAACTTTTTTCCATTCAAAAAATCGTGAATCAGGAAAGGAAAGGAGAATAACTTTTAGAATAGCAGGTTCATTGACAATCTTATCTCCGCACACATGCAAAAATTTTATGAAGCCAGGCATCTCTTCCGGAAACAAGCCATGTAAAAGCTTTCCTTTTTGATAGTTTTGTAAAAACTCCAAAGAAGGCATATAGAACTGTTTTAAGGTTGAATAAGATTTGATCAAATTGAAATGACTATTTGGAATTGAGTTGCTTTTTTATTTTTTTAAGAACTCTTTTTTTGTACTCAGTGATCGAATACCAACCAAGAGAACTTCCAATATTATTTTCAACATGACAGATAATTTGCATTTGTTGCTTACACTTATCAATTCCAGTGATGTATTCTGAGGTACCGTCGTTCAAATAGAGACATTTATTGAATGCAATCATTCCGTTGCATTTGTTGTTTGCTTTGAGATACAATCTTGTGATCTGATAAATTAGTTTCGTTTTTTTTGCTTTCATTGTTAATTCATTTAGGATTATTATTTCTATTGAGAGAAGAGGATAATAAGGATGTCCTGGAAAATCTCATCAACCAGACTTCGCATATCTCCCCGCTTAGTTGTTTTGAAATTCTTATATTTATTAAATAAAGCTGACAAATGAGCGTCTTTACAATTATCAGAAGTTTTACTGGAGAGTTTCAATTTTTGTTGAAAGCGCCTAATGGTCAAGTAATCTTTACTAGTGTAGGATATGCGGAAAAAGATGCATGTTTAGAAAATATTGAATATGCAAGGCAGACAAGCCAGTCTGATGAAAACTTCAACAGGTTGACTTATGGAAATGGCAATTATTATTTTCAATTAACATCTGCCCGCTCAGAGATAATTGGTACCAGTGAGATTTTTTACAACAAGGATGCCATGGAAACTTCAATTATTTCTTTACGTTATCTGGCATTTACTGCTTCAGTAATAGATTTGACGGAGTGAAGGCAATAAGAATCAAATCTATCTTCAGGAAAATAGCTCATCTAAAAAACCATCTGGGCGCATTGAAAATCCGATTTCTCTTTCCAATGACGCAATAGCGTGAAATGCCTCCGGATCTAACAACCTGACCATATTCAAATTTTGTAAAGTCATGAAAATACAAACACGGCAACTGAACCGGGGTAAGTAGCTATAAACTGGATGAACAGGAATTCTATGTTGCCGAATGTATTGCCAAACCTCCTCTACTTTCCAGCTTTTTATAGGTAGCCAATCCCAAACAGTGCGGGAACGAGTAGTTAATTTCTTATTACGTTGTAATGACAGATGCCTTGCTCTGCTTATACTTTCTTCAGCCCTCATACCAAGACAGTTAATTATGACAGGATCATAACAGTTGTTTCTAATCCATTTTTCAATTGGGGCTCTTTTGAGATCAGAAGTACATTGGCGTATTTTCTTGGATGGAAACTTTCTGCGGAGCCGAATCATGGAGAAAAAATCTTTCGTATTGCTTTTAACTACATTCAAGGGAAGATTGTACATAGCAGCGATTCTCTGCGCCCATGGGATGGCATCTGGGTGCTCCCATCCTGTATCAGCCATTACCAGGTGTTTTTTTACATTGGGATATTTCCTGCATAGTAAATCAAGCATGACACAACTGTCTTTCCCGCCAGAAAAATTAATTACGATTTCCATATTGCTTTTCAATGAATGCAAAGAGCATTTAGAATTTAGACAAAACACAG
>CAZGSG010000511.1:0-3443 GCA_964528095.1 uncultured Terrimonas sp. | reverse complement strand
GGCCTGCACAAAAGAATGGCCTATTTGTATGGCATACCGGAAATGTATAACAGTGCTGCCGTTTTCGTTGAAAACAAGTCCCAGAGCGGGTATAGAGAAGATTTGAATTTACCACGCGGACTCAAAATATTCAACTTATTAAAAACAAAATTCTTAGATCGATTAAAAAAATCCGGGGCTTGTTTTGTAATAAAATATCGATCTTATGTATGCGATTTAAAGAAATCAAACGCTTTCATCTTATTATTATACCCGCTGAACTGCTTAACCGTAAAACAGTGTGTAAAGCAAACACATTTGCCGGTTATGCAAATTTTAAAACCCGTGATCATCTCCAGGCATTATTTGTATACAGATTTTATGCGGCGGGCCTCATAGCGCAAGAGATTTCTTTGCCGCAATTGAATAGCTAAACGCCCTGGACTGCCCGGGCCTTTTTCATCGCAAATCCATTGCATGATCCGCAGCGACGTTTTGCCCCGACCATACTTTTACCGCGGTCCAGGGTTCATCGGCAGTGACCCAGAATTCATCTGTAGCCGGCAATCCGAGCGGTAAACAAATAGTCGCGCAGAGATATAAACTCCCTGTGTTGATATACCCCTCTCCAATTCCGGGCTGTGCGCCATATAAACCAATCCTGAGCCAGCCATTTTTATCATAACTTCCCGGAGCATCCAGTGTTTTTTTTATTACTGCTGTCAATGCGGCACGTACCTGGGCCGGTTTTATGGATACAGGCAATTGTTTTCGCAAGGCCATATCTGCCAGGTGATGAAATACTCCTCCCCTGTACGCTATGGAGCGCCCGATCACGGGATAACTGCCATCTGTATTGATGCATCTTTCCTGTATCTCTGCATATCGTTTATTGATTTTCTCCAGATCCGGCACATACCATTGATATGCCTTGTTTTTATTATTGGCCGCTTCAACGATCGCTGCAAGAAAGGGATGTATAACAATGCTATTGTAATAGTCCATATGAAACGCCATTCCATCTGAAAATAATCCGTCTCCTACATACCAGTGATTGGCAAACTCGCGGACGGCATATTCAATTCTTAATTTATCATAGTCAAGATCATATTTACAAAAAAATGCCTCGATCATACCGCTGAATAAGATCCAGTTTGAATAATAGGGCACTGTCGGTCTTGTACTCTTTAATGCTACTACCACTTGCTGTTTTACCATACTATCCAGGTGGTTCCACAACCAGTTACAACGCAACAGGCCAAATGCAAGAAAAGATGCGTCTACCAGCGACTGTCCCCCATCCCATTTCATATAATCGGGCGACGCAGGATCCACTGCATAGGCTACGGCCTGCAATGACCATTGACGATACTGTTCACGCAATGCTATTTCTTCTTTTGCGCCTCCTTCCATATTCAGCCAGGGAGCTATACCACTGATCGTTCTGCCAAATGCTTCCAGGTAACTTACTTTTCGACGATTATCAGGATTGTCGCTATTGGGCGCTAACTCAACCGGCATCTGTTCTTTCAGTTTACCCGCAGCCAGGTTCATCATCACCGGCCTGGCCAGTTTGTCCATATACGCAAGCCATGCCTGTCTTGTAGTTGCTCCTGTTTTTGACTGCGCATAGATGCTATGCACCAATAGCACGCAACTGATTATTGCGAGTAATTTTTGTTTGTTCATTGATCATTGTTTATTAGAATACCGGTTTCCATTCTATTACTTTGACCGGCTGGGCGGGAAAATCAGTTTGCCCCTCCGCGTCTGCCTGTTCTACTTTTTGTAAAAAGATGTTCAATATACTTTTATGCTTCCATAGTTCTGTATCATAGGTCGGCTCCCAGGAGCCTACAATGTTTTCCACCAGGTCGAACACTTTCCATTTATTCCTGCCAATCTGTTTACTCATTGCCACTGATACCTTGTTGTCTCTTTCCGCATCCCTGAAAATCAGCATAACCCTGGTATTGGCTGCCGATCCCCTTACTACGATCTGCGGTCTCGATATGGGAATTCGTTTTGTACCAGCCCCACTTAAGCTGAATGCTGTTTTTCGAAAACCAGGATTCTGCGATATCCATTTATCCTCTTTTTTATACACGATATGGTACTGTGGCACGGCAGTCCCTGCATCGCGCCAGAAACTGGCAATATAAGGATTACCCGACTCATCTGCAGACATAGAGGTCTGATTGATCAATTCACTTTGCTGAGGAATGGTCAATGCATATTCCGCCGTTGCCGCTGTAATGGGTAATTGATATTTTTCTCCTGTTGATTTCTCCCATGTACGCCCTCCATCGGTTGACCGTGCATAACACATGTCATGATTGCTCGCCACATCCGGTGTTTCGCGCCATACCCAGGAAAGATGAATAGTTCCCCTGTTATCCGTACAGGCCTGCCAGTATGCATTTCTTTTTCCTTCGCCATCTACCAGGTTATGATGAAGCTGCGTCCATTGCCGGCTGGCAGTACTGTATTTGTTTACCACCAGGTTGCCTTTCCCCGAACCACCATCGCGGTATAAAAACAAAAGATCACCATCAGGGAGTTTATAAAATTCAGGATAGCTCACATTTTTCTCCGCCCGCCCTGTCATTGACATGGCGGCTGTCATTACCAGTGACCCGGGATTGTTGCTTTTGCAATAATTAAGCGGGTTATTATGATGGTCCCAGGAAAGATGCAGGTATCCATCCCCATCCGCCATAATGCTGATCGTATTATGCGCATCACGCGCGTTGCCCTTGTAAGCTGTTTTTTGCAATTCCCATTGTTTACCACCGGTCCTTCTTTTCCCGAGCACGACAAACTGGTCATTGTCATAAAAAGCGATGTACTGGGTATCCTTATAAGTAACCAGGGAATTTTTACGAAACACTACAGCGTTTACAGAATTTTTTGCCCATCCCTCTGCCACCTCTATCACTGTTGGCTTGCGTTTAGGTTGCGCGGTTGCGGCGACTGTTAGCAGAATGAATAATAGCGGTATAAAACGGTGAAGCATGATCAGTGATTTATTTCAGTCTTATTGGTAACTACATGGCATATTCTTCGTGAATGTATGTCATAATGATTTTTCTTAAATAAATACTGCTGTTTAGTAAATCGATCGATGTACAGGTACTGGTGTTGGCGCTATACAAGGATAAAAATACAGGGAGTAGCAAGTACCTTCCAAATCACGTGTCCAAAAATGGTCAATTTGGTCGATTTTGTCAACCTATTTTAGTATAAGACAACCGCCTGTCAACGCACAGCCGGACAAAGAACAAAATTGTCAACTCCATACCGTAATCCTCTTCGCTTTTGTCAACCTATTTTAGTATAAGACACTGATACCTGCGTTTGGACTTGTTCGGGAATTGCTCGGGATTTACGCTCAAATACCCTGGCAGAAGCGAACAAGTCCCGAACGAGACACGAGGCAGGTACGAAGCGGGTCTCTCCCGGTA
>CAZGSG010000510.1:0-3445 GCA_964528095.1 uncultured Terrimonas sp. | reverse complement strand
CGAAATCCTTACTTTTGCATCCCGCAATTCACGGATTGCGATCGGAAAAAGTTCGGGAAGTAGCGCAGGCCGGTAGCGCACCTGGTTTGGGACCAGGGGGTCGCAGGTTCGAATCCTGTCTTCCCGACTTGAGAGGACAAAGAGGAAATATTTCCGCTTTGTCCTTTTTCTTTTTCGTCAAAAGCCGCACTGAGACTGTATATGCAACTGACCGCATCATTGATACGGGTGGTTCGAAAATGAAATCCGTCAAAAGTGAGTTTTTCAGGATACATCGAACCAATGATCTGGCGCTGGGTTTCTATATCTCCCTTTTCATAGCTCTGATCAATACACAAAAGCTTATCAATCCCCTGATCCAGTAAGGCCGGAAAGTTGACCTCCTCTTCTATTTGCATTTTCAGAATAGCTCCGGGTCATTTTTTAAACCTTGCTTGTCTTCTAAACAGTAGGAGATGCAGTGATAAAAGGAAGCCCCTATGATCACTTTGCCGATCACTGGAAATAAGATTTGATAAAGGAAACCAGCTGAGAAAGTTTGTCTTTCAGGGATAACAACTCCGCTCTATCCTGGTCAGACAGTGGATCAATCCCGTTTCTTTTCTTAGCGATCTGGTTCAGGTTTGAACCGATGTGATTGAGGTCGGCATTAAAAAGCAGCACCTCTTTGGGTAGGATTTTGTATTGCGGTTGGATGTAGGTAGTAAGCCCCAACGCCCGTAAATATTCCGACGCGGTGAGTGAAACAAGGCGGGCATTTGCAACAATCTTTTTCTTTTCATCGCTGCTGCACCGCACACCGAGTAACTGATTCCGCGGAGCCTCCCGCTTCGGGCGACCTCCTTTCTTTTTTGTGGCTTTGTTTGTTTGCATTGTTTCTTCCTCCTCTTTTTTTGAATGCTTTAGCATGAAAAAAATCTCTCTCACGAATGCGGCTAGCATGAGTTCCGGCAGTTTTGGTATAACCAAAACATAGCTGGCTCTCAATCATCATAATCTATTTTCGAGATAAATTTCGCTTTGTATCTACGTGACTTTATGAAAAAATACCGAGCGAGTTGAATTAATTTTAAAACTTTGATTTATTGAGTTTTGTAGGTTTTATTCTTCAATAAGACTGAACTTATTTAGCACATTCGCTCCTTTTATTTTTGCACGGATGGTTTAATAAATCCTATTTCGATCAATACCATTTTAATAGAGTTACAATAAGGATGTGTAAGCCCGCCGTTATCAGCATTTCCAATTCCCCCGTTTTCTATTTCTAATGAATGATCAATTTGAATAGAATTTTGATGTAGATAGCCGCCACAAATAATACCTCTCAAAGCATTTACTATTCCTTCTCTCATAAAAACCTCAGATTTACTTTCTGTTGAAAACGTCTTTCTATGCTTGGGATTTAATTCTCGTCCACCGGGTTTAAAGAAGCTGTAATCTTCATGTTCATCTAGTAATCCTAATATTTCTTCCTCTGTTTTGACTGCTCTCAATTGTTGAATAATATAATCGAAAAGTTTTGAAAGATTATTATACCCCTTGGCGCCGCTTCCCCATGTAGTCGTCGCTTGATGGATTAAGTTTTTATGTTTCCATAAAAATTCCTCGAATCTTTTTCGAACCATAATAAAATTCATCAATTGTTTTTTGCTTTCATAATCTTTAATTAGAGGTAGTATAGCCATAAATGCAGTTATCTGATACCGACCTTGATGGCTATAAAAATAAATTGCCGGATGTAAGCCCAGCGAAGAAGAAAATGTTCCTGTAATATTCGATAACATTTTTCTTGTATTTGTCAAATATCTTATCGTCTCCTGTCCCTCAGAGGTTTCATCTGAAACTGATTGCTCGGGAAAATCGTCTGTCTTTTTTATCTTACTGGCATCAACAATTTTGACGCTATTACTAAAGTTAACAACATTCAATATTAATTCCTGTGTGGATTCTGAATAGCTTTTCCCGGCTAAGGGGATGTCCAAAGTTTTTACTGGCGTTTCTAGCTGTGGTTTGAATAACCAATCGTGTAATTCGCTAGCGATTGATTCTATTTTCTCTTGGTTATCTGTTGGAAATTTGCCCCAATATTTATGCCCGCCACCAGATCTGATTATTGCTCTTGCTGCAATTGCCATAGGTTTATTTCTCGCTTTTAGGAGTCTTTTTTCTGTTGCATCCAACGGAGAAGCTGCTTCATTTATTCTGAAAAAAGACTCTTCCGCTTGAGAAGCATTACCAGGAACCCATTGAAGATCTATAGATAAAGCTGAGATTCGTTGTGCAATTTCGATTCGTTCTTTTGGTGCTTTATCTTGATGTTGCCCCGCCCAAACTATATCTTGATACTTACCCATATCGTCTTCAATCATCTTTTTTACTTGCCTTGCTTTTTCGACTTGGCCACGCTCCATATTAGACCCAAAAAATGAAACAGAATGATTGCCTATGCCGTAATCATCATTCACCCATGCTATTAACGCACTTAATCTATGCGCTCCATCAATTACAAAATTATTCCCATCACCGCGCCAAAGAATAATTGCGGGTATTAAGTCCCCGTTAGTAAAGCTTTTTACAAGATTATAAACTTTATCAGGGGACCATTCCCAGGTACTACGCTGAAATTGTGGTTTCCTCAAACTTTCAACAAACAATTCCCCTTTTCTTAAGCTTGAAATATTGATTCCCGGTGTTTGCTTTGCCGCTGGCTTAATTTCCTTTATCTCCAAGTCCTCTCTTGGTATCAAAGCATCTAGGTTCACCTGTGACATAGTTTATTAATTTTTTTTAAGCTAAATTGGTTACTCGCTTTATTAAATATAATAAATAAGATAAATAATAGTCATTGGTTCTTATGTATATTGATCTTTCTTCCATCTTTCAAGTCCGTTTAATCTGTCTCTAAGCTGAAATTTTTGAAATTTCGATTTTTTCGCGCAAAACCCGCTATCTGTTCTATTAATTAGCTCATCGAAAGTTAATTCCGGCTCCACAAATTTTCCATTGTCATAGCAATTATTACAAAAAGCAGGATTAATATCTCCATTTTCATAATGGCCATTCAGTATTACAGACGAATACGTTTTACCCCAACTTTGGCAGAATTTATATTTAGATTCTTTTTGAGAGAGGTCAAATAGCAGCATTTTTTTTTGAAGCGTTTGAACTTGCTCCATGCCAATAAATCCAACAATAAAAAGAATTAATCCGAAAAAAGCTAATAACCCATATTGCCAATTATCTCTTTCGCTATTCTTTTCTTCACCTTTTAGATTTTTTTTAGTATATCAACTTTAGCATTTAACAAGGTTATCTCGAAGTTCCCTGCTCTAAAGTTGTTCCATAAGCTTGTTAAACTATCCGAAGCAAGTATTGCTTCCTTAGAACCCCTAAGGATAGCATTAAAGTAAGTAATTGTATCATTCGTCACAATCGGATTCTTTAT
>CAZGSG010000509.1:0-3458 GCA_964528095.1 uncultured Terrimonas sp. | reverse complement strand
AAGGAATTTTTGATTTTCTAAATCATCTTCTACAACAAGTAATCTGGGTTTCTTTTTATCCAAAATATTTCCCTTTTTCCATATTCAAATTTTATTTCAAGAATAAAATAAGTATTTAAGTAATCATAAGAAATACTAACTACCTCACCTTACGCAAGAATTGAAGAGAAGGTATTTTCTCCGTGGTTCTCTGTGCCTGCTCAGTGCTTCTCTGTGTTATTTGTTGGTCTTTATTACGCAGAGGAGCCGCAGAGTTACACTGAGATAATACTTTTGCAGAATGTGAGTAACTACTTAAACTTAATACTCATCCCAGCTTTTTGCTTCTAAATTTAACGGATTCTTATTTGTTATTGCTTCTGCAAGACGCATTGCAAGCTGGCGGTTTGTGATAAGCGGAATTTTATAATCTACCGCGGTACGGCGAATGATGTAATCGTTGGTTAGTTCTTCTTCCTGGAAATTCTTAGGAATGTTTATCACAAGATCAATTTTACCGGACTTAATGTAATCCGTTGCATTCGGAGTTTTGCTGCTTAGAGGCCATTCCAAAGTTTCTACGGGAATTCCGTTTGCATTCATAAACTTAGACGTTCCTTGTGTTCCGTAAAACTTTATTCCAAGTTTTACAAGTTGTCGTGTCGGTTCAAGTAATTCTGATTTTGAAACTATCGAACCGGAAGAAATTAAAATTGTTTTGATCGGAAATTTATATCCAACAGATGTAAGGGCTTTTAAAAATGCTTCATCAAAATCCTGGCCCAGACATGCGACCTCCCCTGTAGAAGCCATTTCAACTCCGGTTGTGGGATCAGCTCCTTCCAGACGAGTAAAAGAAAATTCCGGTGCTTTTACTCCGACATAATCGTAAGTCAACGTTTGATCATCCCACTTTTCAACTTTCTTACCCATAATAACTTTGGAAGCGATTTCTATAAAATTTTTCTTAAGTGTCTTCGATACAAAAGGAAAACTTCTCGATGCACGTAAATTACATTCTATAACTTTAACACGATTATCTTTTGCTATAAACTGAATATTGAAAGGACCATTAATGTTAAGCTTTTTTGCGATATTTGCAGAGATCTGTTTTATCTGTCTCATTGTTTCAAGATAGGTTCGTTGCGCGGGAAGAACCAAAGTAGCATCGCCGGAATGTACTCCGGCATTTTCAACATGTTCAGAGATGGCAGAACAAACAATCTTTCCGTTTTGCGCAACCGCATCAAATTCTAATTCCTTTGCATTAACTAAAAATTTTGAAATCACTACCGGATGTTCCGGAGAAACATCAACTGCTTTTTGCAAGAAACCGGTTAATTCAATATCACCGGTAGCAATTGCCATGGCGGCGCCGCTTAGTACATAAGAAGGACGAACTAATACAGGGTAACCGACCTTATTTGCAAATTGAAGTGCATCTTTTAAAGTACTTAATTTACTCCACACAGGCTGCTCAATTTCAAGTTCATCAAGCATTGCAGAAAAAATACTTCTGTTCTCTGCTGCATCAATTGATTCCGGTGAGGTACCGAGAATTTTTACACCAATCTTATGAAGTTTGAGTGCGAGATTATTTGGAGTTTGTCCGCCCATAGAAACAACAACCCCAAGCGGTTTTAATGCATCATAAATTTCCCAAATAGTTTCGGTTGTTATTTCTTCAAAGAACAAAGCATCAAACTCATCGTAATCAGTGCTTACAGTTTCCGGGTTGCAATTGATCATAACCGTTTTGTATCCCATCTCGCGTAAAGTTTTTCCTGTAATCACACAACACCAATCAAATTCAACCGAGCTGCCAATTCTGTACGGACCTGATCCTAAAATGAAAATACTCTTCTTTAGTTTAAACTCGAAATCATGAATAGAACAATTGTATGTGAGATATAAATAATTTGTCTTAGCAGGATATTCTGCGGCAAGTGTATCAATATGCTGTATGAACGGATGAATATTATTTTTCTTTCTGAGCATATAAATATCATGTGCATCTTTACCAATTACGTTTGCAATTTGACGATCGGAAAAACCATGCTGCTTTGCTTCTATCAGAAGTTCTTTGGATATTTTTCTTTTTGTTAATGAAATCTTTTTTTCTATATCAACAATGTTTTGAATTTTATAAAGGAACCATTTATTTATATGAGTAAGTGAATGAACCCAATCAACGGAGTATCCTTGTTTCAATGCTTGAACAACAGCAAACATTCTTTCTTCGGTTGGATTGCGCAGCGCTTCTTCTAATTCTTCAAACTCGACTTTTGTCCTGCTTGCGGTTAATCCTTCAACACCAATATCCAGCATACGCATTGCTTTCTGGATCGCTTCTTCAAATTTTCTTCCGATCGCCATTACTTCGCCGACAGATTTCATTGAAGAACCGAGTTTGCGTTTTACGAGACGGAATTTTTTCAAATCCCAGCGGGGTACTTTTATAACTATGTAATCAAGTGCAGGTTCGAAAAATGCTTTAGTTGTTTTTGTGATCGAGTTTGGTAATTCGTGCAAACCAAAACCAAGAGCAAGTTTTGCTGCAACAAATGCAAGAGGATAACCCGTTGCCTTCGATGCAAGTGCAGAACTTCTTGAAAGACGCGCATTAACTTCTATAACTCTATAATCTTGAGAGTTTGGATCAAGTGCATATTGAATGTTGCATTCGCCGACTATTCCGAGATGCCGGATAGTTTTAATTGCAATCTCCCTCAGCATATGGAATTCATTGTTGGTGAGTGTTTGGCTTGGTGCAATTACAATACTTTCTCCGGTGTGAATTCCCATCTGATCAATATTTTCCATATTGCAGACTGTTATACAATTATCGTATCTGTCGCGGACAACTTCATATTCAATCTCTTTCCATCCTTCAAGATATTCTTCAACTAAAATTTGAGAAGAATAAGAGAGCGATTTGGCTGCAAGCTTTTTAACTTCATTTTGGTTTCTGCAAACTCCCGATCCCAATCCTCCGAGTGCATAAGCAATTCTAATAATAACCGGGTAACCGATTTTTTTAGCAACCTCAATAGCTTGATCAACGCTGGCAACAGCTTTGCTCTGCGGAAATTTCACATCTATTTCTGAAAGCTTATTACAGAACAACTGTCTGTCTTCTGTATTTTCAATCGCATCAATTTGGGTTCCCAAAACTTGTATTTTATATTTTTTTAGAACTCCTTCTCTATGAAGAGCAAGTCCGCAGTTCAATGCTGTTTGTCCGCCGAATCCAAGTATAATTCCGTCAGGTCTTTCTTTAGCAATAACTTTTTCAACATAGTTTGTATTTATTGGAAGAAGGTAAACTTTATCGGCGAGGTAATCCGAAGTTTGGATTGTTGCGATGTTGGGATTAATAAGAATCGTGTAGAGTCCTTCTTCTTTCAATGCTTTAATTGCTTGCGAACCTGAATAATCAAACTCGCCTGCTTCACCAATCTTTAGCGCCGAACTGCCGA
>CAZGSG010000508.1:0-3496 GCA_964528095.1 uncultured Terrimonas sp. | reverse complement strand
TAATATGCCTTGAAATGCTGGAAAGTAAAAGGTCAAAACTCATAGCTGTGAATGTGTAAGTGAAGATAAGAAAATCGGTAAACAAAAAATGGCTTAGAATAAGTAGAGCTTATTTCTGGACAATGAGTAGAAATCCTGTTTATCGCGGTAATATTTTAGTTCCCGCTTTTGAAGAAGATGCCTGTTACGTGGTGAGCGTACATGCGCCAATTATTTGTAAAAAACGCTTTTATAATGTTCAGGATATTTTGAATAGAAGGAAAAAGAATATACAAGCAAGGAGTAAACAGAAACAGGCATTACCACTTCAATGTTGACTGCCGGCTTGTTTAACGCACGAATTTAGAATATTGCTTTAGTTTCTCTTTTTCTCTATCGCTCAAACTGTCAATTCCTTTCTTGCTTATTTTGTCAAGAATTTTGTCTAGTTCTTTTTGGTTTTTGCTTTTCTCTTCATTGTATTTATGGTCGATCGAATAATAATTTTTGTGTGTCTTAAAGTAGAAATTGTCAACCAGTAATACCTGTGGTCTTGTAATGATTAAATAAATGAAAGCAATTGTCGGTACTGTAATAATTACAATTGTCAAGTAGTTTTCTAAAAAAGCAGAAGGCTCAATAATTAAAGCTACTGTCATACCAATTAAAGCTCCGCCTAAATGTGCTTCGTGTCCTATGTTGTCCTTTTTAGATCTGATACCATAAATGGAATATAAAACATACAAAATTCCGTAGAGCCAGCCTGGAATTGATAATGGTAGCACGAAAAAGCCAATATCCATTCCTGGAAACAGCGCAACGGAAGCGAAAATAATTCCACATACTGCGCCGGACGCCCCCACAGCATTATAGTCTCCGTGGTTTCTGTGGACAAACAAAGAAAGCAGGTTGCCACCAACCAGACTTACAAAGTAGATGAGTAAGAACTTTAGTCCCCCAAAATAACTTTCGACAAGTCCGCTAAAAGCATAAAGACTTAACATGTTTACAATAAGATGTATCCAACTGACGTGCAAAAAACCTGATGTTATAAGTCTCTTATAATCTTTGTTGATAAGTACTTTATCAACTTCAAACCTATAGCGGTCAAAAAATATACCGTTGGTAAACCCTTTGTATGAGAAGGCAATGTTTGCAACAATTAGTATTAGTCCAATAACTCCTGTGTCTGACATTAGAATGGTCGTTTCGTTTAGCTTGTAGGCAACGCTCAAATATACATAACTCAGCCAGTTGTAGTCTCGTATTTCGAAAAGCCTGATTAGGAATCCTGCAAGAGGATCTACGCTTTTGATTAAAACATAATATTCTTATACATAACCATGCTAAGCAGTCATTAATGAGGCTTAGGATTGATCATTTCAGCAAGGTTTAGTCGCCGTAAAACTTTATATATGTATGAACTTCGGCTTGACTTTCTTTTATCAGGTCAAGAATTTGCTCAATACTCTCATTTTGAGTCGCAACAACATTTTTTAATTTTTCAAAGTCACTTTGTAAGTCGTCCAGTTGCAAAGTATTAAATGTTGTGTCACCGTAAAAATCTATATACTTTAAAAGGATATAGCTGTCAAAATCCAGGTTGTCTAATTCATCATAGTTGAATTCATTTGGAAGCGTTCGAATAGCTTGTCCATTTTCATCTTCAAGTTTAATAGTCCAGCCCATTTTTATTCAAAATTTAGGTCATCTTGAACTTTTCCCGTGAATTTATTTTTATTGAAGGTCAGGATTTGGAGATCAAAGTTTGTTTTTTCAAACCCTCTCTTTGGGTAACCTGTTGGCTGCATTCCAGTTTGATTTAGATTTCAATCTTCAATTTTAGTAAGATATAAAAATTGCTTCAAATACCTGGCTCTCAAACAAAGCAAAAATTTCCCCCCCCTTCCCTTCTACCCTATACTGCTACAAATTCAGGCTTTGAACTTTTGAGTAGTAGATGAATTATATTTTTTGATCTTCATACCTGCCAACTATTCAAATTGTTGTGCAGAAGTAGTTTGTATGGCTCGGATCCATATCAGAAAAAAATACGGAAAGTAATTTATTTATGAGTACTTTGTATTTCAAAGTACTTTCGTGCTGGATGTTTATTCTTGTATTACAGCTATTGGGAAGAACGATTGACTGGTAAAACACAAAAACTATTTGTAACCATCAAATCAGCTTTTATGAGTGTATCAAGCAGGTTTAATTATTTCTATTATGAAGCAAAGGGGAACAAATGGCTTCATTATTTTGCCGTTTTCTGTCGCATCATGCTGGCGCTGGGATTTATCATATCAGGGTTAGTAAAGGTTATGGGAGAACGATTCGCCAGCGGCTTATCTGTTAATAATCCGATGGGACACTATCTGGAAGCACTATACTACACAGAATATTACTATACTTTTATCGGCATTTCTCAATTGCTAATTGCTCTTTTGTTACTCATTCCAGGAACGGCACTTCTGGGTGCACTCATGTATTTTCCCATTATCCTGAATATTTGTATCCTGACTTATGCAGTCCGATTCGAAGGCACTCGTATCACAACATTTATGTTAATGGCCAATTTATTTTTATTGTATTGGGACTATAACCGTATAAAATATATTTTGCCATTCAAACAAGCTAAAGAGAATGGTCTCTCAGCAAGGGAAAAGCCGTTGAACAACAAATTTCCTTTCCTGTTTTTCGGGTTTGTGATGGCGATGATTGCTGCAGTAATCATCATAAACCTGTTTCTGTATAACGTTCGACCTGGTAATTCCCCGGAAGAATGCACAAATGGATGTCCTGGTAATAGTAATCCAAAGGCCTGCGAAGAATTTTGTGATTGCATCTATAATCAGGGTAAACCGCTTCGCGAGTGCCTGACCGAGTATAACAAAGCAACAGCCAAGGGAACAAATCAATAAAGTGATGAAACAGTAATATTGGATCGCCGGGTTCCGCCGCAGTGCGTAAGACAATTATACGCTGGCATTTTTTGTTGGGTGATAGATCAGGAGAACTACATGCTTGTCTAATTGTTGAAACCTGGTAAATTCTAAATTGATATTCACATCTTCCAAAAAAGGACGGGCACCAGTTCCGACAATGGCCGGGTTGACCAATAACCGTAACTCATCAACCAGACCGCCTTCCAGCAAAGGTTTCAAAAGAGAAGAGCTTCCCTGCACCAGGATATATCCCCCATCCTCTTTTTTTAGTTTTTCAACTTCCCGGATAAAATCGTCGTTGAGAATGGTTGTATTTTCCCAGGGTGCCTTCTTAAGATTTGACGATACAACATATTTTTTCGCCCTGTTCAATTTGTCTGCAACCCCCTGCTCGTTATGTTTGAAAGAAGACCAGTAAGGATAAAGCATTTCATAGGTCTTTCTGCCATAGAGCATCATTTCGCAATTATTGATCGTGTCCTGAATGTAATGTTGACGACCCGGACTGTCAAATGGCATCCACCATTTATTCATGGAATTTCCATCGAAAATACCGTCCAACGAAATCCATT
>CAZGSG010000507.1:0-3518 GCA_964528095.1 uncultured Terrimonas sp. | reverse complement strand
TACTATAATGAACAGGTAGACTCATTTACCGTGGATGTGTATATTAAAGGATTGCTGCGGTCAAGGGGAATGCCAAAAAAGATCTTTGGGCAGGAAGTAGAAAGAAGTGCCGGTGATGGGTTGGATTCGGCGGGTAAAGGGATTTTATTTTTATCAGAGTCTCTTACAAAAGTGGCTTATAAAAAACCAGGCAAGCTAAAGTATGAAGTGGTCTCTTCCCGCTCAAGCGGCGGTGGTTTTGGATTCAGCTTTCCCTTGTTTATTAATTTTTACCAGAATAATGTTTCCGTATTTGCCAATACGCTTAATCCGAGAGGGTTTGTATCACCAATCGCGGACGGCGCTATTAGTTATTACCAGTTTAAATACGAAGGCAGTTTTGTAGAAGATAATAAGATGGTAAATACGATCAGGGTAATTCCCCGCCGGAAAAACGAGCCGCTTTTTTCCGGAACTATCCAGATAGTAGAAGATGACTGGCGTATTTATAGTCTCGATCTGCTTACGACCAGCGCATACCAGCTTGAAATGATCGATACATTACGTGTGAGCCAGATCCATTCTCCAGTTAATAACGATATCTGGAAAACAAAGAACCAGGTGGTATATGTGGCGGTAAAAAAGCTGGGCTTTGACTTTGCCGGCAACTTTGTGAATGTATATACGGACTATAATCTTGTACCGGCTTTTAAAAGGAAATTCTTTGACCGCATCATCATGAAATATGATACGGCGTTCAATAAGAAAGATACGGCCTACTGGAACCGTACCCGCCCGGTTGCGCTGGAGCATGATGAAAAAAGAGATTTTATTTTTAAGGATAGTGTGAACAAACTGTATCGCGACTCATTTTATTCGCGCAGGAATTTAGATTCATTATGAAGATCGCGAAAGCCCGTTACAATCAAATCTGTATTATGGTCTGGTACAACACGCAGTTATTACAGCAAGAGCAAAACCACTATCTATACACTTGCCCCGCTGATCAAAAAACTACAATACAATACAGTAGAGGGGTTGTCGGTACATGTGAACCAGTCATTATCATTTATACCCCGCAAAGGAAAATACAATTACAGTCTTGCATCGGGGGCGCAATACGGTTTCAGCAATTCACATTTTAATGCACATGGCGAATTGAGCATCGTAAAAAAGAGTCCGTATCCGAGGCTGCAATACCTTCAGTTATCAGGAGGCAAAAGACTGGTGCAATTCAATCCTGATGAACCTATATCGCCGCTTGCCAACGAAGTGTACACCTTATTAGCCAGGAAGAACTATATGAAATTGTATGAGAACTGGTTTGGGAAAGCTGTATACTTTAACCGCTATGATAATGGATTGTCCTGGAATATACATGGTACCTGGGAAGACCGGCTGCCTGTAGACAATTCAACGGATTTCTCTTTTTCCAATAATAAAAAGACTCCTATATTACCCAATCATCCCTATGAACTGGCAGGTATTCCATTCGAAAAGCACCAGGCATTGGTAGCAGGGTTTTCTGTAAGCTGGCAACCCGGACAACGGTATATACAGTACCCATGGAGTAAAGTATCACTGGGATCATCCTATCCTACTTTTGAGCTGGAATATGATAAGGGGATTAAAAAATTACTGAGAAGTGATGTGGATTTTGATAAATGGAAATTCAGCGTGGTTGACAATATCAACCTGAAACTGCGGGGTGAATTTAAATACCGTGTCAGTATTGGCGGTTTCCTGAATAATAAAGAAGTGGGTATTCCTGATCTTAGTCATTTCAACGGTAACCAGACCTTTGCCAACAGAAGATATCTGAACAGTTTTCAACTGGCACCCTACTACCGGTATAGCAATGCTGAGAAAATATATGGGTTGCTTCATGCCGAACATCATTTCAATGGAATGCTGAGCAATAAGATCCCATTGTTCAATAAATTGAAATGGTATTTTGTAGCTGGCACCAATGCGTTTTATGTGAATAGTGATAATTACTATGTAGAAGCATTCGCAGGGGTGGAGAATATCTTCAAAGTATTCCGGGTGGATTTTATCAATGCGTACCAACCCGGGCTGGGTAACAAATTTGGTGTCAGGGTCGGATTGGGTGGTTTATTAGGAGGCAAGTTCAAAAACCTGGAAAGCGGTAATAATTCAATGCCCAATAGCACCATAAGTCCGGCGGGCAATTGATCATAAAATGCAGATTTCTTATCTTTGCGGCGTTAGAAATTTTGTTCACCAGGCAAGTGTCCATAAAATTTCATAAAAATGCCTTTATTACACAATCGCGTCTCCCAAAAGGAGCTGAAAGAAAAATTATACCAGGAAACGGAGCCCCGCACCACTATTTCCTTTTACAACTATTTTAAAATTGAGGACCCGCAATCCTTCAGGGATGAGTTGTACAGTTCGCTGAACAACCTGCAGGTTTTCGGACGCATCTATATTGCCCATGAGGGCATTAATGCGCAGATCAGCGTGCCCGTGAGCAAGGAAGAAGCATTCCGTTATTACCTGGATTCAATTGCCCCGTTAAATGGTGTGCGGCTCAATATTGCCGTGGATGATGATGGTAAATCTTTCTGGGTGCTAAAAATAAAAGTGCGTGAAAAGATCGTGGCAGATGGTATCAATGATGAATCGTTTAATATGGATACCAAAGGAAAGTATGTGAATGCTCAGCAGTTCAATGAATTGGCCAGTAGCCCGGATACTGTGGTAATTGATATGCGTAATCATTATGAATTTGAAGTCGGGCATTTTGATAAAGCCGTAGAGATCCCCAGCGATACATTCAGGGAGCAATTGCCAATGGCCGCTGAAATGATGGCAGCGGATAAGGACAAAAATATCATCATGTATTGTACGGGCGGCATCCGTTGTGAAAAAGCATCTGCCTATATGTTGCATAAGGGATTCAAGAACGTGTTTCACCTGGAGGGAGGGATCATTCACTATGCGCGACAGGTAAAGGAGCAGGACCTTCCCAATAAATTCATTGGTAAAAATTTTGTTTTTGATGACAGGCTGGGAGAGCGGATCACCGAAGATGTGATCGCAAAATGTCACCAGTGTGGTAAACCGGCTGATGATCATACCAATTGTAAGAACGATGGCTGTCACCTGCTGTTTATTCAATGTGCGGAATGCGCAACTACCTATGAGGGCTGTTGCAGTAAAGAATGCCAGGAAATCATACACCTGGAGCCGGAAGAGCAGAAAAAAGTTCGGGCCGGTACGGACAAGGGCCGGAACATCTTCAATAAATCCAAAGTTATCCAGAAATTGTAAGCAGTAGACTACGAGCCCTTGGCTATATAAATTTTCTGTAAAATGAAGTAATTTTGAAATAGCTTCTTTTGCTCTTCCTATATCATGCTTCGCAAAGCAAGTCTGTAGATACTCCTCATTCAAAATTGCTTTTTTTTGAATAACAAATTCATCTTTATCGAGATCCAGTATAGTTAATGAACCATCTTGTTCGGTCAGATTGATTGTTTTATGGAAAAGATTTCTCGGATGAACAAATTGAT
>CAZGSG010000506.1:0-3531 GCA_964528095.1 uncultured Terrimonas sp. | reverse complement strand
GATACGATGGCCGAGCAGGGCGGTCTCACCGCTGACCTGCCCAAGGCCGGCGCCCGTCAGTACGAGGTCCCCGCGCACTGCGGCCTCAGTGGAAAAACATATACACTTACCGTGACCATAGAGGCTGACAATTACACCCCGAAATCAACTATGCCGCAACGGATCAATCTCGACACGATCTTTATAACAGACGAAGCCCTGTTTACCGATGTCGACAAGATCGCCAATGCAGAGTTCCAGGACCCGGCAGGAAGAGGCAACAGTTACCGGTTTATTCAATACCTGAATAATAAAAAAACAGACCAGGTGTTCATCATGAATGATGAGTACACAGATGCGAGAAAAGTAACTTCTACCCTGTATTATTTTACAGACGAGGATAATGAAAAAATCAAAAAAGGTGATGAAGTCAGGATCGAAATGCAATGCATCGACCCCGTTATTTATAAATACTGGTTCAGTCTTCTCCGTAGCTCAACCGGTGAAAGCGGACAGGCCACGCCGGCAAATCCTGTAACGAATATGCAGGGAGGCGCATTGGGTTATTTTAGCGCACATACATTCCAGGAAAAAAAATTAATCGTCCTGTAGAGACGCAATGCATTGCGTCTCTACAGGCATTGATATTTCATCTTAAATTGGTAAATTTATCCTGGCAGTGATTCGAAATCATTTTCGATCTAAGGATAATTGGGCAAAAGCGGTTGCCCATACCACCAACAGCGTGTATAGCCCACCAAAGTATACAGGTTAACCCTTAGTTCGGTAAACATTGATCCGGTCTTTCTGCAGAACAGATCATGGTATGATCATTACCAATGAAGCGCAAAGATTGGCGACATTCATTTATCCTATCAATTTTGACTAAGCTCCTGTAAATGGACGTAAAAAAAAATCTCAGAAAAAGCAACAGGCAATTGCGCGGCCTTTCTTTCCAGCAAAGACTGCCGTTGCTGATCTGTATACTTTTATTAAGCGTGATGTTTATATTCGGCTGTATTTCTTACCTGGAAGTAAGAAACGCGGCGGTGAAAACCGCGCAGGGGCGGCTCGTCGCACTGAGCCAGCAATTGAGTAACCTGCTTGCGCAATCATCTCAATCCTTTTTGACGAGCACCAGATCATTGGCAGGCCAGGAGCACATAAAAAAAACATTTTCCACAACCGCTACAAATACAGATAGCGCATTATTTGTTTTACAGAAATTTCAACAGCAAGACAGTTCATCGTTCCTGATCGAACTTTTATCTGCCGCACGAGAGCCAATTCTCCATTCGGGTATACGCGGTTATTCAAAAGAGGCCGTGCTCGACAAGTTGATCCCTTCATTGCCTTTTGGCCAGGTTACCGGATCGATCAGTAAGATCTACCTGGTAGGTGACTCCATGTATTATGCGGTTGTAATGCCTGTTACGGATAAAAAACAATTAACCGGCTTTCTGATACGTTGGCGTCACCTGGTGGCCAACCAGCAAACAGTCGATCAATTATCGCAATTAATGGGAAGCAACGCCTCCTTTTTTATTGGCAATACCGATGGCAGTCTGTGGACAGATATGATGCGCCCCCTGGCCCATCCTGCTCCCGACACCAGTAAATTCTCCGTGCCGATTGAATATAAAAATCACGAAGGTAATCGCACGCTTGCCGCAATGAAGAGTATTGCGGCAACGCCCTGGCTGGTATCCGTAGAATTTTCAAGAGATCTTGTACTGGAACCTGCACATGTTTTTCTACGTTGGATGATTGTGCTGGGCGGAGTATTGACAGCAATAGGCATCGTGATCGCCTGGATCATGAGCAGAAATATTACTCAACCACTGAAGCAACTGACCGCTGCCGCATCGGGTATAGCGAATGGCGATTATTCGCGTATAGTCGGTGTGGACCGGCGCGATGAGATAGGCAAACTTGCAAGATCTTTTAACGCGATGATCGCGCAGCTATCCCTGGCAAGAGGAAATCTTGAACAAAAGGTAACAGAAACGGAACAGATGAACGAACAGTTACGAAGCCTGACCGCTCATCTTCAAAATATCCGGGAAGATGAACGTATTCATATTGCCCGTGAAATGCATGACGAACTGGGGCAGCTACTCACCAGTTTTAAAATGGATGTATCCTGGATCAATAAAAATTTACCAGATAGTACCAAACCTGCGGTAAGTGAAAAACTGGCTATCATGACTTCACTCATTGATGAGTCAGTATCCTTTGTACGGAAGCTTGCTGCGGAGTTGCGTCCCAGTATACTTGATGATTTCGGCCTTATACCCGCGCTCCACTGGCATAGTAAAGAATTTGAAAAACGATTTTCCATTACTGTGGAACTTGAAACAGAAGAAGAAAAACTGGAACTACCGGCCCAGGTAGCAACCGGTCTTTTTAGAATATACCAGGAATCGCTGACCAATGTGGCAAGACATGCAGGCGCCAAAAAAGTAAATGCCTGTTTATCTGTTACCGGCGGCATTCTTACCCTTTCCATAAAAGATGATGGAAAAGGATTTGACCATCTTGCAACAGGCAACAGTAAAACACTTGGGTTATTAGGTATGGGGGAAAGAGCTGCCATGATCGGCGGCAAACTTGATATACTGTCGTCAAAAGGAAAAGGCACAACTATTACTATAACACGTCCGCTACAGCTAAAGGAAGATCTTTTAACCACAAAGGTTTGAGTTACCTGCAGTATATTAAAATATTGGTAAGCCCATTGTCAATAAGTTATTGATGCCGCGCTGTCAGGCAACTATTGCATTCGCTGCAAGGCTATTGAGGATAAAAAGCTGGCTAATACCCAATCAATACTCAACACTATACACCGCAGATTCGCGTGCAAAGCTTTGTAGAATAAGTGGTATCCTGGGGAAATCATAGGTCTTATCCAGGAGTTCTTCTGCACCCAGATCCATTGCCTTTTTATGATAGTGTTCGCCTTCGCAGTTGGTGAGCATAAAAATCTTGCTGTCAGGTAACCTTGTTTTAATAACGGACAGTAAGGACAACCCGCTTGTTTTAGCAAGATGGATATCAAGAAAAATAATAGCAGGTTCATACTGCAGCACCAGCGAGAGTGCTGATTCTGCATCGCGGGCCCGTATTACTGTACCGGCATGAGGAGAATCCCAGATAAACTGGCCAATGCGGTAAAGATAAGTGAGGTTATCATCTACCAGCAGGATCGTATATGGAGGAAGTGTAGTTTTCATGAGCGTATGCAAAGAAAGGATTCTTATTAATGGCAAAAAGTAGAAGCATTTTGAATTTCGTGTAGTTGAAATCAAAGAAAAAGCAGGATTTCATATAGAGGATATTACTAACTTAATTATGCCGCCAGTCGCATTGTAAGTGAGAGGTGCCTGGAGAAAAATAGCAGCCTGAGTTTATATATCCATTATTATCAAGGATTTCCCTGATAGATAATCGTTCATTTTCCTGCCATCTGGCTAAGTTTTTGCTTGTAAATACTATAATGATCTTATTGCCATGCCTACCACACCCGATATATTGATTATTGACGATGACAAA
>CAZGSG010000505.1:0-3545 GCA_964528095.1 uncultured Terrimonas sp. | reverse complement strand
TCTTATTTCGCTAGTTTTTTTAGGAATTGGCGAATTATCTGGTTTTTTAATGATCCTAAAGTCAAATTCGTCTTCATGGCTTGCTAAAGTTTTGCTCCATAGTAATACACCATCTCTTTCCAATTTAATCACCCATACATCTATTGTTTGTGCCTGATGTTTGCCAACAATATCGCCATCTGAACTCAATACAGAGCCTGTAATAATATAACCTCCGTCGGGAGTGGTAACAGCGGAAGTTGCCGCATCAAATCTTGTTCCGCCAAATACTTTACTCCATTCTTTGGCACCATTGCTATTCACCTTAAGTATCCAATAATCGGAATCTCCGTGTTGCCTTGAAAAATCTCCATCATTACTAAAGGTGTACCCAACCATCAGGTATCCGCCATCATTCGTAGCAATTACAGACGATAGCTCATCTCCACTATTACCTCCGTAGGTTTTGACCCATTGAATGGTACCAGTACTGTTATATTTTATTGCCATGCCATCCGCATCAACCCTGGTGCCACCAAGATCGCCATCCTGGCTTTCAGTTCTTCCCACCATCAGGTAGCCATCATCGGTAGTAGTGATCCCGTCTTTAAAATCGTCATATTTACTACCACCTGAGAGTTTTGAAAATAATGTAGTGAAATAAGGGCGTTGAGTAATGGTAATACTAATTGCTGGTATGCTGTTATTCGTGGCAGCCAAAGTAAGAGTGACCTGTACCTGCGTACTGCTATTTTCTTTTACGCTTTTAGTCCTTACTACCGTATTACCATTGCCGCTGGTTGTATTAAGTTCCAGCCAATCTACTACAGGGCTCATGGAAATTGTCCAGGAAGTATTTGCTGTTACCGTAAAGCTGTCCAGGGCATTAACAATGCCAGTTAAGGCCAATGCTGTTTTGTCTGAACTGAGTTGTAAGGCAGGATCATCGTCATTTTTTTTACATGCGTTGATGCATAATAGGGCCAAGGTAAATAAGGCGAACGATAGGGTTTTCATGTTGGATTGAATATTTTCCGAAAGATAAATGGAGATTTGATGCAGGCGATTGGAGAACTACCTGTTGCTATTTAGGACGACAAAATGCAGATATGGCCGTTATACATCATTTCGCCACTTTCAAAAATGGATATAGCAGAGAATCGCTGGGAATTTGACTTGATCTGTTGAATTCAGCTGTTCTAAGAGACAAAATAAAAGAAGCCCCGCAAATTGCGAGGCTTCTTCTGTGGAGTCTGCCGAAGAAATGTCGAACCTTTATTGATTTTTCTTCGTGGAAACTGTATTTTGCCTTGGCATACCTAAAAACTCCATTTAGTTTAGGCTGGTTAGTAAACACAATCAAATGACCTGGGTAGAATTAAAGAAAAAGGTTTACAATGAGGATGGCGCTCTCAGAGATATTTACATTCGGGATGTAACTGCTGATGACTGGCGTTGCTGGGTCAACCATATCAATTCCAGGCACAGGGCCTACTTTGAGGTTGGTGGCGTTTCCAAAAGCGACAAGATAGATTTTGAAGCAATTCTGGATTATTGGCAAAATCCTCAACAGGAGTACCTTTCCGCAAGCATACATTTAGGAGAAATACTTATAAGAGTCTATTTCAATGATAAAACGGAAATTGAAAACGATATAAATCCAAGAGAAATCAGATCTATTGAAGACCACCAAAGATTACTATCTTTTTTAAAAGGCATATCAATAGCAGTAGGCAAAACAGTGGAACTGACCATGGAATATTACCAAGATCCCATAGAGAAGTTAATGATAGTTGAAGGAGACCAAGTATCATTTCCCAGCAATACCTAATCAATAACAAGTCGAGGGGATCAGGAGTGAGGATATGTAACAATACATCGCATAAAAAAAGCTCACTTTTCAGTGAGCCCTTAAATCTGTGGAGTCTGCCGGAGAATTGTCGAACCAATTGCTCAGGTTCCTTGAGAGTGTATCTTTCTTCAAAGCCTTATCTAACAAATAGTTTTAATTATTTTTATGCCCGATCTGCAATGACATAGGAGGCTGGGGAAAAGGTTTTGTTATGGCCGTTTCAAAACGCTGGCTACTGCCTGAAAAAGAATATCGCGAATGGTATAAAACCGGTGAAAAATTTGGACTGGGCAAAGTTCAGTTTGTGAAGGTGGAAGAAGAAATATGGGTGGCTAACATGATTGGTCAGCATAAGATCAATAAAGATGAAAATGGAAAATCTCCTATTCGTTATGATACTGTTACGGAATGTTTGATGCAGTCAGGCGTTTTTGCAAAAGAACTCGAAGCAACAGTTCATATGCCCAGAATTGGATGTGGACTCGCCGGTGGAAGCTGGGACATGATTATGATTTTTAGCATCACCAGGTACAATACAATCTATACCCTTAAAAGAAAAGCAGTATTTTATGAGGGTAACAATTCATTTATTACATAGCCCAATTTAGCCAGGTATTGAACGCCATCTTGCGGCTCAATCTTATTTGAACCCGTCCAGCCAGCTTCTACTCCTAATTTTATGAATTCGCTAATGTATTTTGGTGCATTGATATTCACTATTTCAGAGGAATGGCTAAACGAATTATTCAATGCCACCCCTATATTCAGTAGTGATCCTATGATCAAATCATCTTTTGTTCTAAATTCTATAATTAAAGGAGTTTGCTTCTGCTCATTCAGAAAAACTTTTAAGGAAACAAGACTAACCTTCTCCTCAGGCAAATAGTGGTTAATTATTCTGTATAGAAATTCAGAATTATCAATAACTATTTTTCTCAACTTATTTTTCATGCAGCTAATATTAAATTATACCGATAGCGGATTTCGTCTAATGAAGCCAAGTTAAGTATACAGAGTTTCCTGCCCTTCATAAAGCAAATGGCGGTACGCTTAAGAACTTCGCCAATACGTCCTATTCACCGTTAACTGAACAAAGATTATTGAATCACTTGTCAGACAAAGAAATGATTGGTCTTTAGCTAGGTTACGCCCCCGGTTCTGTATCAAAATTCGCTTATGACAAACCTGTGATTACATATTAACCAAATGCTTGATTATGGTTCTGGGCAAGCAAAAACAAAAGTGTCTATTTTCTGTTTTGTTTGTCCTTTCCATAGAATATGCCTCTTAACAATGTACAGGTTCGATCCATTTGCTTTTATAATGGTATCATAATCCATTAAAGACAGTTCTTTACTATTTCTGGGGACAGTTATAAAAATAGTGTCATTCAAGTAAAAAGTTGACTTTTCTGCCAGGATATCTGTTTTATAGTTACTTATAATCCCTTCAAAAGATAATGTCTTTTCTAGCTGGCATTTTATTTCATATCGCTTGTCCACTATTTTACATGTTCGAAAAATGAAAAAGAAAGAGACATTAGTCATTCGGAAAGTCACTTTTAGACATTTTCCCAATGACTAATGACTTTTTCCTGATTCGTTACTAACGAATTTCAATATCATAAGGTATGCGTGCCTGAACCCCTTGACGCGAGACCATTCCACGCAATTGTTCGTACTATTTGTAGCTTTCGCCTAACTCGTCTTTCATC
>CAZGSG010000504.1:0-3548 GCA_964528095.1 uncultured Terrimonas sp. | reverse complement strand
CTTATCATGGCTCACGATAACTACCGAACCCTGGTAATGCAGCAGGTATTTTTCCAGCCACTCGATGGAAGGAAGATCAAGGTGGTTCGTCGGTTCATCCATTAATAAGAGATCTGGTTGCTGCAGGATCATTTTCGCCAGCAATACCCGCATGCGCCATCCTCCGCTGAATTCTTTGTAGGGACGATTCAGGTCTGCATTGGAAAAACCCAGCCCCTGCAATACTTCCTCTGTTTTGTGATGAATATCATAGCCGCCTAGTGTCTCCAGTTCATGGAGCCGGTCGGTATATTCAAGCAATGTTTTTTCATCGCCGGTTTTTTCAAGTTCTTTTCCGATCTCCTCGATCTCTTTTTCCAGTTGTATGACCCTTTCAAATGCACTAAGCGCCACCTGTAATATAGAATCGTTGGTATCAAAGCTCAGCAGATCCTGGTGCAGGTAACCGATAGAAGTAGTACGACTTCTTTCTACAGTGCCTTTCGAAGGCTGGTATTCGCCAACCAGCAATTTTAAAAGAGTAGACTTACCTGTTCCGTTATAACCAATAAGCCCGATCCGTTCGCCTGGCTGAATATGCCAGGTGGCTTCTTCAACAATAGCTCTCGCGCCAAATTCAAATGTTACGTTCTGAAATCCTGCCAGCATAATTAATCAATAGTGAATAAGAAAATTAAAGCCAATCATCCCGGGAGTGTTTTTGGCCGGTTGCCCTTTAAAAACCCGGATCCATCCCTGGAATTTGCAAAAATAAAGCATTATACACTCCTAACCGTTTGAATTACCTTTGCAAAAACTTAAAAAAGGATGAAAAGGGTTCTGGCTGTTCTTGGAGTATTACTGCTGCTTTTTGTTGGGTATGTCTGGTTTTTCTATTTCAGGGGACGTAAACCCCGGGAGAAAGGGCCCGCGCCGGTTGCCCTGGCTGTCAGCAAACATTCAGACGCATTTAATTCATCTGTAGCGGGGGTTATGACGGCCTATTACGCCATGACAGAAGGGTTTGTGAACTGGGATAGCTCGGCCGTAAAAAAGCATGGTGAAGAACTGCGGACAGCGCTCGACAGTTTTAAAATAGACGAATTGCAAAAAGACACGGTCATTTACCTCACAGCACTTGATCCCCTGGCTAATGCAAAAATGGAAACCGCGACTATCCTGGAAAAACCTGGTTTTGAACAAAAAAGAACCGCATTTAATACGCTTTCCGATAATATCCGTAATCTCCTGGTGACCGTGCGGTACGACCGAGAAAAGATCTACTGGCAGGAATGCCCCATGGCTTTTGGTGAGGACCAGCGAGGCTACTGGCTCAGCAAGACAGATGCGGTACGTAACCCCTATTTGGGCACCAGCCATCCTGTATATAAAAATGATATGCTTTCCTGTGGCGGTCCGAAGGACACGATCAATTTCATAGTGCCTGATACATTGAAGGGCAGGTAGGATAGGGGTTCAGTTTCTTACCAATTTATTTTTCAAAGCCAACTTATTCCGCAAAGGTTTATGATAAAACTATCGTCTTAGCGATTGGCAATGCCCGCTGTCCAATTAACCCTGGGTGCTAGTTCGAATCGGTTGAATGTAAAATTTAGAACGCAAAACTCAAAACCATAGTTCGTCAGGTCATACGGAGACTACTTTTGAATTTTGCATTTGTAATGAAACCGGCACCTGAGTTAACTATACAAAATGGCATTGTGTGTAAAAAAATATACCTTTCATTTCTTAAAAACAATCACAATGCGAAAATTTCTAGCTGCAATTTTCTTTCTCTCGTTTTCAGTTCTCGTCCTTGCACAGGATGAAAAAGTGGACCTGGAAATGATGAAGAAGATCCGGAACGAAGGCCTCAATAATTCAAAAGTAATGGACATTGCTTTTTACCTGACCGATGTAAGCGGGCCAAGACTGGCTAAATCGGCCGGTTATACCCGCGCATCTACCTGGGCTGTAAGTGAGTTGAAAAAATGGGGACTGGAAAATGCCGGCCTTGAAGCATGGGGCGATTTTGGCAAAAGCTGGGATCTGCAAAAAAGTTATGTTGCAATGACCGCTCCTTATTATCGGCCATTGATCGCTTTTCCAAAAACATGGACCCGCGGTACAAATGGCTTAAAAAACGCCGAAGTAATCATCGTTGAAGCAAAGGACTCAGTTGAACTGGAGCAGTATAAAGGCAAACTGAAAGGTAAAGTGGTGGTGCTGTACAGAACAGATACACTGAAACAAACGTTCAAAGCAGATGCTTCCCGCTATACAGACGAGGACCTTGATAAGATGGCAAAGGCAGAACCACAGCAACCTCGTGGTGGCGCACCCGCAGACACGGCACAGGTTCGCCGGATGCGTGAACAGTTTCGCCGCAACGCGGGCCCCGCGCAGGTAGCGACTAAATTAAGAGATCTTGCGGATGCAGAAGGCGCTATTGCTTTATTGAGCATGAGCCCAAGAGGACACGACGGCACTTTGTTTGTACAGGGTGGGGGTACTTATGCCGCGGGAGCGAAAGATAATTTCCTGGATATAATGGTAGCGATGGAAGACTATATGAGTATCTGCCGTCTTGTAAAAGCAGGGATACCGGTAAAGCTGGATGTAGATGTAAAAACAGCCAGCAGTGATAAAGATGTAAAAGGGTATAATGTTATCGCTGAAATAAAAGGAACAGATCCTACTCTCAAAGATGAGATTGTTATGCTGGGCGGACACCTGGATAGCTGGCAGAGTGCCACAGGCGCTACAGACAATGCAGCAGGATGTTCTGTAATGATGGAAGCTGTACGTATATTGAAAACACTGGGAATAAAGCCACGTCGTACGATCCGTATCGCATTATGGAATGGAGAAGAACAGGGATTATTAGGTTCAAGAGGGTATGTAAAAAATCATTTTGCAGATCCCGCAACGATGGAACTGAAACCCGAGCATGAAAAATTCTCTTCTTATTTTAATATCGATAATGGTACCGGCAAGATCAGGGGGATTTATTTGCAGGGGAATGATAAAGTAAAAAACATTTTCTCCAAATGGCTAGAACCATTTGCTGATCTGGGTGCTAAGACTGTAACGATCTCCAATACCGGTGGTACTGATCACCAGTCATTCGATGCAGTAGGGTTACCAGGGTTCCAGTTTATACAGGATGAAATAGAATATAACACCCGCACGCACCATACAAATATGGATTCTTATGATCACCTGATTGCAGATGATCTGAAACAAATCTCTACCATTGTAGCTGCATTTGTTTACAATACTGCAATGCGTGATGAGAAATTGCCAAGAAAGGAATTGCCAAAACCAAGACCAGCCGGGCAAAGAGGGTTTTAAGGAATTTGAAAATTTGGTAATTTGAAAATTTGAAAATGAGTAGCGTCTTGTGATCGAAAAGGTCATATTAAATTATCGGAGCCCATTCATTTTCAAATTTTCAAATTACCAAATTTTCAAATTAATATTTAGACTTTACTGTTCCAATACAAAATGTAAATCCAATGTTCAGTCTCTTATTCCTTTACTTCGCATTCCGCGCAGTCACCTACTTT
>CAZGSG010000503.1:0-3565 GCA_964528095.1 uncultured Terrimonas sp. | reverse complement strand
GAAAACGCTCTGTTAACTCTTTATTTCAACCGATAATAAATGTATAAATAGCCAGGCTATTCCTTAGCTCATTATCTCTGTTAGCTCTGTGTGAAAGCACTTACATATATTTTAAGCTTACGGAGAGAATTATACAATTCCATTTGGCGAGGTTCAGTTCCATAGCAGCAAAGGAGATTATGAGCCAAGAAAGGTTCGATATATTTTGAAGTCAATTATGTGTATGCGCTTTTGAACTAAGCAGCATCTTACCTGAAGTTAAATTAAACCCCTGTTGTTTTCCAAAAGCATTATCCCTTCATCAATGTTTCCAGGGAAATCTCTTCAAGCAGCTGGCGCTCCGGTTTTTTATGCTGCGCGGTCCATTTGATAAGCCTGATACAACCGTTTTCGATCTCTATCCCCGTTATATCACCATCACTAAAACAACAACAGCCACTGTTGAAATAATAAGGTTTCATATTCATATAGTCTACAGACACTGTTGTAAATTCTTTTTCCCGTTTCAGGATCTCTGCTTTAAGCGCTGCCAGCTCTGGCTCATTCTTTTCTTTTTCTGCATACTGGTATTGTTTATACAGTCTTTCGATATGTGTAAGTGAACTAAAAACTGGTTGATGGGTATGACCTGTTACCAGTAACATATTTTCTTGCAGCGCCGACCATTCATACATGATCCCGTTGTGCAGTGTTTTCTTTTCGGCATCATAAGCTGGTGTGTTCGGGTTGATCCGGAGATAGCCCTGTAAAGGGGCCCAGATCCGCGCTACAAAAAATTTGCTGAACCAGTTACCATCACTTTGCAGATCTCCCTGGTGACCATGTGTACAGAATATTTGTAAAGGTTTATCACCAACCATTGTGGCCAGAACAGCTCCTTCATAAATTTTTACATCCTCTCCAAAGATCTTCCGAAGCTGCCACCACGCAAAAGGATCATTACCCCAATAAAGATCATGATTGCCAATGATTTTTATAAATGTGCCATTGCGGACGAATTTTTTTTCCGCTTCAAATGTTTTGCCGTTGAATTTTTTTACTTTGGTAAGTGTATTTTCCCATAGCTCTTCGCTATCGCCCATATTGATAAAAACAAAATCATTTGCGCTATAATAATCAAGCGCAGCCAGGTAGTTGGGCTCTGCCAGTATAAAATCATCCGCCCCGTTGCGGGCTCCTTTATGCTGGTCTGAAAAAATGATGAATTTACCGGCATGCTGTTCAAAAGGTATTACCAGCCCTTCTTTACCCGGTTTGGCAATTATGTCCTCTACCAGCTTGGTCAGCGCTTTAAAAATCCTTGTTCTGTCCGGTCTCGAAGAAAACTTCGCAGTTGCCCATAACACTGGCCTTAATAATATGAAGCGTACGAACTTTCTCATTTGATAATTAAAAATGCAAAATTAAAAATTCAAAAAAAACTCGCTCGGAAGAAACTCATTTCCAGGTTTGCAATAAATAGTGTACTGCAATTACAAGGTTCCTTTTTGAATTTTTAATTTTGCATTTTTAATTTATTTTACAGCGATCATACTTATTTCTACGTTTACAAATTTTGGCAATGCAGACACCTGCACCGTTTCTCTTGCAGGAAAATCCCCGTTGAAATATTTACCATACACTTCATTGATCTCCGAAAATCGTTTCATGTCTGTAATAAAAATGTTCGTTTTTACCACATGATTGAATCCCATTCCTGCTGCTACCAGGATGGCGTCCAGGTTTTTCATGACCTGGTGCACTTCTGTCTGCAGGTCAGGGTTATTCAGCTCATTGCTTTGAGGATCAATGCATATCTGTCCTGAAATATAAAGGGTTTCACCAGCCAGCACTGCCTGGTTATAGGGTCCTATTGGTGCGGGAGCTTTTGCTGTATTAATGATGATCTTATCCATGAATAACATTTAAAAATGAAACAGCGAATATAGTTTTATGCACTTTCTTTGCAAAAAATAGTCTATGAAGGTCTGCGTGATCGGTAATGATGCGGAAAAAGAAGAACTGCTCTCACAGGGATTGGCTGCAGCTACCGTTCTTGTATTTGTGCAAAGCCCGGCGGATATACCTGTTACAGATGAGCCAATGGCTATTATTGA
The DNA here is from genome assembly GCA_964528095.1 of uncultured Terrimonas sp. GTDB lineage: Bacteria > Bacteroidota > Bacteroidia > Chitinophagales > Chitinophagaceae > CAZGSG01. The sequence continues at coordinate 1,469 of CAZGSG010000503.1, read as the reverse complement.
TCTTTTATTCGACGAAAGTGCAGAACGGATCCAAAGCCTGGAACGAATAGCGTCACCTGTTGTTCTTATCAACGCTGTAACAGGTACACTTCGTGATCTGCCGGATCATTTCATCCGTATTAATGGGTGGCCGGGTTTTCTAAACAGGAATATTATGGAAGCGGCCAGTAAGAATGAAAAGATAAAAGAAACAGCCAGCAATGTCATTTCGGGTTTTACAAAAAAAGTAGAATGGGTGCCGGATATTCCGGGGTTCATTACAGCAAGAATAGTAAGCGCCATTATCAATGAAGCCTATTTTTCCCTGGAAGAAAAAGTAAGCAGCAGGGAAGACATTGACATAGCTATGAAAACCGGCACAAACTATCCCTATGGTCCCTTTGAATGGGGAGATAAGATCGGGTTAAAAAATGTTTATGCCCTTTTAGAAATATTAAGCCAGGGTGAGCAACGTTATACGCCTGCATCATTATTAAAGGAAACCGCATTAAAATAAATAAATGGCATTTCTTCTCAATATAGACACAGCAGTAGAGACGGCTTCTATTTGTTTTTGCAGAGATGGCATGTTATTGGCATCAGCAAGGAATGAAGATCCAAAAGAGCATTCGTCGTGGTTGCATAAAACAATACAGGATGTAATCGGTGATACTGGTTTTAAACTGCAGGATCTGCAAGGGATTGCTGTCACCATCGGACCAGGTTCTTATACAGGCTTAAGAGTTGGTTTGTCGGCAGCCAAGGGCTTGTGTTTTGCCCTTGGTATTCCATTGATAGCGATCGGTACTTTGGAGATGATGGCAAGCCAGCTTACCCGCAGATACCAGGAGGGGATTGTATGCCCCATGATTGATGCGCGACGAATGGAAGTGTTTACAGCAGTATATAACCATTCGCTTGAACCTGTGCTCAATCCATGTGCAATGATCATTGATAAAGAGAGTTTTAGTGAATTATTAACGCTTCATAGCATTGTTTTTTCAGGTAATGGAAGTCATAAGATGCAATCGATTGTTTCACATCCCAATGCCATTTTCGCTGATGGGGTTTTTACTGCCGATGATATGATGGAGCTTGCTGAAAAACATTTTAATGAACATAAATGGGCCGATCTTGCCTATATAGAACCTATGTATTTAAAGGAATTTTATTTCGCCAATAACCCACCGGTCAAAAACCGGGTTGATTAACAATTTTAATTTTTATTAATAAAACAACAGGGTTAATTTTGTAATTGATTCCTCTAATTATCGCTAACACACACTATGAATAATTGCTAACACACTATGAACAACTATTTGCTTACATTAAACACTCCGGCTGAGAATGGTGATGCCTTAAAGGTTGATCTATTGAATGTAAAGAAAGCCTCATTGGTGTTACGTGCTGTTAATCATAAGCTTCGGCAACAAATTCTCAAGCTTATAGATGAACAGGATAAGATAACGGTCACTGAGATTTACATTAAG
>CAZGSG010000502.1:0-3570 GCA_964528095.1 uncultured Terrimonas sp. | reverse complement strand
AAAACAAACACCTGAAAGTATTCTTCAATTATCGGAATTAATGCGGTATGTGATTTATAAGGGACAGGAGCAGCGGGTAAGTATCAGGGAAGAGGTCAAATATATAGAAGACTATATGCAATTGCAGCAGATCCGGTTAAAGAAAAAACTGGACTTGCAATTTGAGCAGGAAATAGCAGGGGATAGTCCTGCTATAGCACCTTTGTTGCTCATTATTTTTGTAGAAAACGCGTTTAAGCATGGGATAGAACCAGCAGAAGACAAGGCCTTTTTGCATATTTTGTTGAAAGCAGATGCGACAAAGCTATATTTTAGCTGTACCAATTCTTTTGAGGCGGATACAGTCAGAGGAGCTTCGCCTGGTATAGGACTTGAAAACCTGCAAAAAAGATTATTATTATTATATCCAGGTAAACACACGCTGACAACTGCCGTAAATAATCATACATTTAAAGCTGAATTGCAATTGAATCTTTTATGAGTATGCGCTGCCTGATAGTTGATGATGAACCGCTGGCCCATGAGATTATTCTGAAATACATGGAGGATATACCCTTTCTGGAAAACAGCGGGCAGTGTTACCGGGCTACGGAGGCGCTTGAATTTCTTAGCAAGCAGACGGTTGATCTGATCTTTCTTGATATACGAATGCCTAAATTGAGCGGGCTTGATTTTTTAAGAACCTTACAGGTACGTCCGCTCATTATTGTTACCTCGGCATACGAGGAGCATGCGCTGGAGAGTTTTGATCTGGATGTATGTGATTACCTGCTCAAGCCATTTCGATTCGATCGGTTCTTGAAAGCAGCTAACAGGGCGCTTGCTGTTTATACATTAAAAAAACAGACCGCGGAGATTGCTCCTGTAGTGCAACCTGTTGCTGAATTAAAGCAGATCTCTATAAAATCGGATAAGAAGATCGTGTTACTTCAATTGGATGAAGTGCAATACCTGGAAAGCCTGGGTAACTATGTAAAGGTATGGCAGGGACAGGGTTTCCTGCTTACGCCCAGGACATTGAGCAGTTTTGAAGAACAATTGCCGGGAGAAACGTTTATCCGGGTGCACAAGTCATATATAGTCAATAAAAAAATGGTGCATTATATAGAAGGGAATAATATCCGGTTAAAAAACGGGAAAGAACTGCCGCTAGGAAAGAATTATAAGCATGTAGTGAAGCAGTTGATGAATGTGCAGGACTAAGTAGTTAAACGTAACCTATAAGGTTCCGTTTAAGCTTTCCGGCAAATTAACTTATGGTTTCAGGGGAACCTTATAGGTTCCCCTGAAGTTCTACGAGTTTTTTATCTTCCAAATTCCGTTTAATCTTGAGATTCTGGTTGACATAATAGAAATGTAGCTGGGTTTCAGGGGGACCTATAAGGTTCTATTTAAGCTTTCCGGCAAATTAACTTATGGTTTCAGGGGGACCTTATAGGTTCCGCTAAAGTTATATGCGTTTTGTATCTTCCAATTCCGTTTAATCTTGAGATTCTGTTCGACTTAATAGAAATGTAGCTGGGTTTCAGGGGGACCTATAAGGTTCTATTTGACCTTTCCGGCAAATTAACTTATGGTTTCAGGGGAACCTTATAGGTTCCCCTGAAGTTCTACGAGTTTTTTATCTTCCAATTCCGTTTAATCTCGAGATTCTGTCCGACTTAATAGAAATGTACCTTGCGTTCAGGGGAACCTATAAGGTTCCGTTTCAGCTTTCCGGCAAATTAACCTATGGTTTCAGGGGAACCTTATAGGTTCCCCTGAAGTTCTACGAGTTTTTTATCTTCCAATTCCGTTTAATCTTGAGATTCTGGTTGACATAATAGAAATGTAGCTGGGGTTCAGGGGAACCTATAAGGTTCTGTTTAAGCTTTCTAGCAAACCGACTTAAGGTTTCAGCGCAACCTTATAGGTTCCCCCTATAAGAGTATACCCCCAACATATTCTTCCAACTAAGTACGCCTGTCAATATAATTGAATACATAGCATATCACGTTCATCCCTCATTACAATTTTCTGAGTTAATTAGCGCCACGATTGTTACTCTGCAAATTCAATTATCAATAACCGCTAAGCTATCCCGGCTTTTATACCTGTGTCTCATTTATTTTTTAACCATAAATTTTGCCATGATGAAGAAAATTTTTACTCGTTCTTTTTTTGCCCGCGGCATATCCGCCAATCTTTTGACTACTATTTGTTTTCTCCTTTTGGGGTTTGTTAGTTTTTCACAAACACCCCTGATCTATCTCCAAAACGGACAACTGCAATACACGCCCTATGCTAATCAGGGACAGTCCAATGCGGTAAACAAAGTACCTGACTTTTCTTCTGTTGGTTATCATGGCGGCGGTGTATCACTGCCGAATATTGCCATCAAAGAAACAGTTGACTCTATTGAAGGCGATTGCCGGCAATTGATCCAGGCCGCGATCGACAGGGTTGCTGCTTTAACGCCAGATGCCAATGGCCATCGTGGTGCAGTATTGCTCACTTCCGGAATGTACCTGGTGAGCGGCCCTCTATACATCCGTGCTTCTGGAGTCGTGTTACGTGGTGTAGGAAATGGGGTGAATGGCACTGTATTGGTAGCCACTCAAACCGCTCAGCATACACTGATCACGATACAGGGTAGCGGCAGCGGTTATGGTGAAATAACGGGTACCAAAGTCCGTGTTGCTCAGCAATACGTACCAACTGGTTCTACTTCAATTGAAGTGGCCGCAGGACATAGCTTTGCTCTGGGAGATAATATCGTTGTACAAAGAACACCGAATGATGCCTGGATTACTTTATTGGACATGGCACAATATGGCTGGACCGCTTCGGCTTATAAAAATACATTTGAACGAAAAGTAACTGCCGTTAATGGAAATACTATTACGATTGATCTGCCTGTTGTTGATCCGATAGAAGAGCAGTATGGCGGCGGCGAAGTATTTAAGTCGAATATTACCGGAAGGATCGCAGAATGCGGGATAGAAAATATGCGGCTTGAATCTGATTTTGCCGGTGATGCTGATGAAAATCATGCCTGGAACGGTATCCAGTTGAACAGAGTAGAACATAGCTGGGTAAAAAATGTGGTAGCGAAATACTTTGGTTATGCCGCAGTGAATGTTTCCAATATGTCACGCAATAATACCATTGAGGATTGCGCGATGATCGATCCTAAATCAGTTACAACTGGCGAACGAAAATACTCTTTCAATTTAGAAGCCAATGCAACAGCTAATTTCTTCCAGCGCTGCATCACATGGGGTGGACGACATGATTATGTAAGCGGCTCCAAGGTACCCGGGCCCAACGTATTCCTCGATTGTGTTTCCGAAAATACACAGGCCGATATTGGACCCCATCATCGTTGGGCTACCGGTCAGTTATATGACAATATCTATGGCGGACAGATACGCGTACAAAACCGCGGCGCCCAGGGTAGCGGACATGGATGGGCTGGTGCACAGGTCATGTTCTGGAACTGCACTTCTGTAAAAAGCGATATTAAAGTAGAAAGCCCTGCCGCCGGTCGCAACTGGGGGGGAGGATGCATTAGTGTTACGAAACATGGAA
>CAZGSG010000501.1:0-3600 GCA_964528095.1 uncultured Terrimonas sp. | reverse complement strand
GAATTCAATACGTACCCCATCGTTATACGTAAGTACCTGCGCATTCAGGTTGGCCTGGTTGATGGCTTTATTGGAACCGGTAAAGATCATTACCTGCGATGTGTCTTTCCGCGCATTTACCCGAAACAATGCCAGGGGAATGTTCATACTGTCATTGATGGCGATATTGGCAGCGCCGCCAAACAGCGAAAGACTATCGGCCGTGCCGGTAGCCGTAAATTTTACATCATTAAAATTATATTGCTGGTATTTGAACTGACGAACGTCTGCATTGAGCGATAATTCATTTTTTACCGTATTGAGACTACCATATACATGGCTATTGTTAAAACCGGAAAGACTGCTATCGATCATTTTAATATAATCATCTACATTCTCGGTCACCAGGTCAAACTCGAACGACTGGTTTTCTGGTATATGAGCCGGCGCCTTGATATAGGCCGGGTAGTATTTATTCAGGAAAAGGCTCACGGCATCCGGCAGATCACGAATATTAAAATTACCGGTCACACTTCCTTTAAATTCATTGGAAGAAGCGGTTAGTTTTTTTACATTATTGATATATTCAGAAGATACGATCAGTGAGTCAAAAGGCAATGGCATACTATCCCTGGTGATAGAGGCATCGGTGATATGCGCATAGCCAAGAAAGTTATCGATATTATTACCGCTGAAGTTAAGGTTGAACTTGCCCTTGAATGAAATATCTTCATTCATCAGCTTCAGGTTCTTCAGGTTGGCTTTTTGTACGTCTGCCAGGAAATTAAAAGTGGGAGTGGTCTTGTTAAAATCAATCAACCCATTCAGGGTGAGCGCGGCTTCCGGATCGTCTATAGACGCCGCGCCATCAAACATCTTTTTATCCAGTTTGCCTTTTAGTGTGATGTTATTATAGCGGTATCCGTTATAATCTACGAATGCGATCTTACCATCCACTTCTGTATTACGGTTCTTTTCATCAAAACCTCTTCCCTGTAATGAACCGCTCATTGCAATAGCGCCAATATTTTTATCATCAAGAAAATCACCGAGTTTAAAATATTCTGTGGAGATAGTACCTGAATATACCGGCTGCTGTTTGAGTGGCAGCTTCATATTCAGGTCACTCTTCACAATACCGAGATTGGTTTGTATAGTGCCGAATGTTACAAAGTCCCTGATAAAACCGGTGAAGCTTCCATTGAAACGAACGTATTGAAGTTTTCTAAGATCAGGAGATTGTATTGTTTTTATTGCGGGTACAAAAGCAACGGCATCGGTGTACGTGGTACGAAAATCAGTTGCTTTAAAATCGATAAAGGTTTCGTTGATATCCGGCAATCCTGCAAGACTGACATCTCCGTTCAGTAAAGTGTTATTACCAGCCTGTATCAGCATATCCTTTCCTACCAGGTCGTCTACCGTTCCTCTTATCACGCCTTTCAGTACGATGTTCTTTTTCCATGAGCGCATAGAGGGCGCGAAATAGGCAATATCATCACTATCAATAGTAGAGTTATTGAAATTGGCCTGCATGTTTACCTTGTGTATGTAATCACCCATGGCGCCAAAATCGGTATAACTCATCCGGTAGTAATTACGGATAATACTATTATTGGTTACCAGCTCGAGATTATTGAAAGCCATTTCCTGCGGCGTCATTTTCATATCCGCCACCATATTCTTTACTTCAAATCCGCTTCGTTCTTTTGTTTGCAGGGAAAGATGTGTGGTCACGGTATCATCCTTCCAACGCAGTGAAGTGAATGTACCATTGATATTGTTGAAGTCGACATGTTTGCCATCGAATACTCCGGCAGTTGGAAGCTCTTCATTCCGGTCGTCTCTGAACCGGCCATTGGTGATCTGTAACTGGTCTATCTCGAAAGCCCAGCCAGCGGGATTCCATTTTACAGCCGAATCTACTGTTGCAGGAAAATTAACAGGCGCGTCCGTATCCGGTTTGATCTTGAGATAGCTGGAAAGACTGACCGAAGGATCTTTGATCGTTAATGCTTTTAGCCCGATTGATTTCCTGGAAAAATTCACATCCTTGGCATCTACTCTCAATTCCGCGAAACTCGCGCTCAGGTTTTGCCCCAGCCATGCATCTTTTTGTATAAAGACGATCTGTTTCAGATCCACTTCTTTCAGACTTAGCACAATGCCGCCTTCTTTTTTCTTGCCGGAGGAGGGAGAGGTGAAATAATCGAGCAGGAACTGGTGACGCCATACGGAATCGGTACGCTGCATTTTGATCATCGCTTTGTCCATCCCGATATACTTCAGCTCGATATTGTCTTTGAAGAAAAACCAGTCGGTGATCCGCACCCTGATCTCACCGGCATAGAGGATCGTATCTTTTTGCTGGTCTTCTACCAAAACCCCCTGCAGGTGCATATTATTAAAAAGCGAGAAGTCGATATGTTTGATCTCCACTTTGGTGTGCAGATCGCGGGAGAGCTTTTTGGTGACCTGGCGGGCTATCCAGTTTTGTCCAAAAGGCGTTTGAATAAATATCCATGCTGCCAGGAGAATGAAGATCAATGAAAGGAAAAACCAAAGCAATATTTTTTTGAATTTCTTCAGACCCAGCTATTTAGATAAACGAAATTAAACAATTGACAGCTCAGCGCAAATTCAATACCAATATGAATCCTGTAAACTATTGGTAAATTGCTGAAAAATCACAAGATGAAGAAACTGCTCATCCTTTTTTTACTTTTCTTTTCTCACCCAGCTTGGACGCAGGCTGGCTCCGATACGTTGCGCCCTAATTTTACCCTCGTGATACACGGCGGTGCGGGCACCATCCTCAAAAGCCAGATGACCCCCGAAAAAGAAAAAGCCTATACCGAATCGCTACAGGCTGCGCTGGACAAAGGATACAGCATTTTGAAAAACGGCGGTTCAGCCCTCGATGCCGTAGAAGCCACCGTGCGGGTGATGGAAGATAACCCCCTGTTTAATGCAGGAAAAGGAGCCGTATTCACCAATGATGGCCGCAACGAACTGGATGCTGCCATCATGAACGGCAAGACACTGGCCGCTGGTGCGGTAGCCGGCGTAACCACTATCCGCAATCCCATTACAGCGGCAAGGGCGGTGATGGAAAAAAGCGAACATGTACTGCTGGCAGGAAAAGGGGCCGATGAGTTTGCAAAAAAACAGGGACTTGAAATTGTCGATCCATCTTATTTCTATACCGAAGAGCGGTTCAGGGGACTACAAAGAGCAAAACGCGCCGATTCTCTTAAAGAGCGGCAGGCGGATTCTTTATTAAAAAAGGCACAGGAACTAAAACAGCCCGGCAACCAGGATTATAAATACGGCACCGTGGGAGCGGTGGCCCTCGACCGGCATGGCAACCTGGCGGCAGCCACCAGCACCGGCCGCGCGAAAGTCTTGTGGGAGACCACTCCTTGCTCCTCCGGCCGCTAGCGTGATACGTGGGCGGCAGTTTTGCGGCATCCCTTGGCTTCTCGGTCGATGTCACGGGATGAACCAGCCCCAGTCCTCAGTGCAGTAGTAGTCGTAGCCGCAAGGGTAGGGCACTACCGGGCCAGAGCTACCGCCGCCGGAACCCCCCGCCGAGCAGATCGTGGTGTTCCCGGCCGTCGT
>CAZGSG010000500.1:0-3611 GCA_964528095.1 uncultured Terrimonas sp. | reverse complement strand
CTATCTTTTTTTCAGGCAGATTGATCGGGTTGCTTTTTTTTTCACAATTATTTTCTGAGCGTTTATCAGCGCAGGCAGCTTCGAAAAAATATTATCGTGGTGATGAGCATATGGCTTTTAAATGGCGCTATGGATATAGCGAATTTCCAATGCCGGATAGTTCGGCAAGCGCGCAGGAAGACGCGCGGCGTGGAAAATTTGGCTGGTATGACGGTGCCCTGTGGTCGCAGACCTATATAAACGCGGATAATACAACTATACATGGCGTTTCACTTTTATTCAGGGGTGGTTCGCCTTATGCTAGAGAAGTAAAATGTACCAGTGAAATTGTTCCGCTATCGGCAACCGGTACACCCATATCTTTTTTAATTCCTTTTCAGTACAGCATCGGCTCCGAGGAATCGATCGCTTTTTCATTCCGTATAAAAGGAAGTGACGAGGAAACAATTGTTTGCAAACTGCGTCCTGCGGCGTTGACCTCTTTGACGGGGGGAATGTTCAAAATAAATTTTATCACACAAAAAATATCCGGCCCGGCTGGCGTTAAACCATTAATGACGGTATCCGGTATGATGCATATCCGCGTATATCCTCAACTGATCAGCTATGGCAAAAGCCTGGAATTTATTTTCAGTTCTGTTACCCGCCATATGGATGTGGAATCTTCACTGGTACTTGGCTCTGTTTATAAGGACCTTTCTCAAACCGATCCGTATGCGACAATGAATTCAATTTCCGAAGAAGTCATTTCAGTGGCATTGAATGAGCATAATGAAAAACTCCGGAAATGGAAGAGTTCAACAGCCGCCATTGCCGAGAAACTACTGCAAAAAGGAACGATTGAAGTCAGTTGCCAGGGCCCCGCTCAAAAACGCGATAAAGGAGAACTGCGGGTGATGGCTTATTCCGGTAACCCGGTAAAGGATTTTCAATATGGTCCGCCTTCACCACAGATGAAAGAAATGGCGAAAGCGGTTATCGCAGCAACCGGGAAAAGATTCTCCCTCTTTCGTTACCAGCATCATTACCTGCCCTGGAAGATCGAAGACCCATCAAGCATGGACCCTGTTCAGGCCGGCTATTTAAAACAATGGCTGGAAGTTGCCGCGGGCAGCAGCGATTCGGTTATATTGGACCTGCAGATATCACCCATTGTAAAATTGTATAAACAGTATAGCCAGATGGGGCAACTGCCATTGCCTGCCGCTGGCATTCCCGGCGCGGAATGGGATAAGATCCGTACTGGTTACCTGACGGCGATCAGGTTTGCTAAAAAGACCTGTCCATCTTTGAGAATAATGCAGATGCCTTATGAACTGGACAATATTGCCAGTACCGCCGCACTTTCAGACGCGCACTATAACTTCTATAAATGTTTATATGAGGCAGTGAACCTTTTTAATGCGCAACAGCCACGGAATGATCAATTGAAAATTGCCGGACTTGGAAGTAATAATGCCAATAGCCGCTGGGATTTTATCAACGGTTTTTTAGAAAGGTACAGCAAGGACCCATCAACCAAAAAAAGATTGGATTATATCACCTGGCATACCTATTTATTCCCGGGTAATTATCCTTCCATGGTGAAAGGAGTGAACGATAGCTTACAACTGTTGCTTGCCAGGAATCACCTGGACACAAAACTCCCGGTAATTCTAGATGAAATGGGACTGGCCGAACCCTCCACTATTGAAGACCTGAGTGATCTACAGGGCGCGATGAAAAAAGAAGCAGCTATGGCAAATTTTACTGCCGCGCTCCAGGAATATTATGACAATGAAAAAGGGAATTTTCTTCCTGTCAGTGGCGCCGGCTGGCATTTCGCATTACTGACCTATGGTAAACAAAATATACTATCTGCCTATGCAAAAGGACTGTGGCTGCGGAGCAGGCTGGGCGACTACAAAATTCCTGTCAGTACAACACCTGTTGACGCGCAGGGGTATGGCCTGCACGCAGTAGCTACAAAAGACAGCAAAAAAATATCGATCCTGGTATTTTGTACATCTCCGTCTATTTTTTACAGCGAGGCCAGACCATTGGATTATCCCAATATAGATCTGCTGTTAAAAGACCTGCCGGATAATTTCAGGAATACCACGCTAAAAATTACACAGTGGTACAGCAGCCCGGAAGATTCTGTTATAAAAAAGATCTTATCGCAGGATAAATACCAGACATTGCCGTTAACAAGAGGAGCGGACAGGTATGAAAAAGATTTCGCCCAGGAAGAAGTAAAACAACTGAATGAAATAAAAAAAACGGTCAGTACAATGTCGGCAGGTAAGAATACATTCAGCCTGCCTGTTGCTATCGATGCATATGGTATGCGCCTGATAGAAATTGAACCCTTATCGAATAAATGATAAATAGTAATAAGAATGTCATTATTGATAAATATAAATCGCAGAGCTGGACTGAAAAAAGTTGCAGGTAAAAGCCGTTTAAGTTTTACAATGCTGTTGTGTTTATTTCTACTTTCAGTTGCCGCAATATCGCAAACCAGTATTCAGAATAATTATTTTACTGTGCAGCCTGCCGTAGGATTCAAAACAAATCCTTCCTTTACTGTAACGCACAAATCAGGCGCGCTAAAAAGAATCATCCAGCCAAAACTGCAATTGATATTTACCGAACAGCAAACAGAAATGGTAGGAGTGTCTATGGATGGGCAGCCTGGGATCGTAGCCTGGAAAACAACTGCAGGCCAGACTTCCAATATACAGGACCTGGGGAGCACCGAATTAGTAGCGCAATCTTTCCAGATAAAAAATAACCGGATCGAATTTTCATTCAAAGAAAATGCTACGGCAAAAGTTTCGCTGGTCATAAAGTTTGTGCCTGATCAGCAGGCTCCAGTATTTGAACTGGGAATAGAAGCGTATAAAAACGGGCAGTATGCAATAGGCTTCGATGGGATGCCGGCCGTTGATTCTTCAGCATTGGATTTTGTTTACCAGCCGTTGACCTGGACATGGAAAAGATTTCCCAGCCGCTTTGCGTTAACGGAAGAAGCATATGCCAATACAGCGGCTGTATTTACTAATCATGATGCTTATAGTGAAGGATTGGCGGTATCCTTAGCCAGCATTCCTTACCGGTATGCCCTGGCTGCGCAATGGAACAATGCCGGAAAGGCGGACAATAAATTCTGGTCAGTGTTTCCTGCTGACGGACCAAAAGGTAATAGCTTATTTGGAATGGCGATCCGCAATAAAGAAGGAAAAGCCCAACCAACTATATACGCGCCTTTACCAGGCACTGCCGCTTCGAGGTTGAATAGAGGTGGAAAATTTAGAATAGACCTTGTTTATTTTCCTCATCCGGGCGAATGGCCAAGTGGCACGTCAAATCCTTTGTCCTCTGTATTTCATTTTCTTTGGAACCAAAAAAGTATTTAACTTTATTTGTGGTTTCGCAAACACAAGATCCGTTAATTAAGTCCACGGTTTGTTCTGTGGCCTTTTCCATTTTTTTCTTTCCTTCATTTCCTTGATTTCCGCTTTTCGTATCCGGTCACGTCGTTGATGTCTTTTTTCATTTTGCGCTTTTTTTTCTTCCATCGTGCACACCGATGTTTATTAAAATTTAACAAAACCGAACCTTTTCTT
>CAZGSG010000499.1:0-3617 GCA_964528095.1 uncultured Terrimonas sp. | reverse complement strand
GTCTTACTGAAGTGCTGAAAGAAGGTAAGCAACTGTATTATATCAACGATGGGAAAAAAATAGCGATCAAACGTATTTATAACCGCGTGATCTTTGACGATCTGCAACAACAACCACAGGAAGTACAGGAACAGGGAAAAATATTATTTGAAGACCTTGATGTAGAATGGGCACCTCATCCCAACTGGTTTTACCGGATCAGCAAATACACGCTTCCATTTATCAAGCACCCTTATGTTCCACCGACTTATTTCCTCAATGAAATAAAACAACTACCGGCTGACCTGCAGAACTATGTATTGAAGCCATTATTTTCTTTTGCAGGACAGGGAGTGGTGATTGACGTCACCAAAGAAGATATTGACAATGTAAAAGATCCACAAAACTGGATACTGCAGAAAAAAGTAAAATATGCGGATGTGATTGAGACACCCGACGATCCGGCCAAGGCGGAGATCCGGATATTTTATTTCTGGAAAAAAGGGGAAGCGAGGCCTGTACCTGCCAATAATCTTTCCCGGCTAAGTAAAGGAAAAATGATCGGTGTTCGTTACAACAAGGATAAGGAATGGGTAGGTGGTAGTTATTGTCTCTTTGAAAAATGATTTAAACCTGCTTCTTAAAATCAAAAGTTTTCAATCAATTGCCGCTAATGAAACTACTTACCGATCTTCCCATCAAAGACCTTGTGCCTGGTATCTCTGGGCACTATGCACATGGCACAAACATGAGCTTTGGATTGGTATTAATAGAAAAAGGCAGCAATCTCCCTGCACATCAACATGTGCATGAGCAGATCACGTATATACTCGAAGGACAGCTTGATATGATCATAGGCGGCCAACCCTGTTCATTGACAGCCGGAATGTTCTATGTCATTCCTTCCAACACCCCTCATTCCGCTATTGCTATTACAGACTGTAAGGTTATCGATGTGTTCGCCCCGGTAAGAGAAGAATATAAACCATAAGTCCGCACATCCAAACCAGGAGTACGTTATAATCACTAAACACGCAGACCGTCCTGGTGCCTGCAATGGTATGACTGTATCGTAACCAGCCATTTATTGTATCAAAAACGCACATTTTTGTGTATGCAAACCAGTAAATTAATGAGAACCATTAATTTATAATACTGGCATGTTTTTCATTGTGAAAACTGCAGTACTATTTTTCTATACCTGATTTTTAATACTGATAATGGAAGAAGATGCTCGTTTATGGGGATTGATTGCGCTCAAGCTTTCAAAAGAGGCTTCCGAAGAGGAGTTGAAAGAACTGGAAGAATTATTGAAGAATAAAACCGATGTACAAAACCAGTTGCAAATACTCTTTAACTGGTGGAATTTGAATGAAGGTGACAAGGGCGATAAAACAGCCGCTTCTCTGGCCAGGGCATTGCAACGAATCCAGAAATAAAGACCAACACCAGCATATCATCCGGAATGATTTTGTTCCGGCGAACTACGGATACTATTATTCATAAAACAGGGAGGGAATAAGTGATCAGCTTTATTCTCTCCCTGTTTTTATTTTTTCTCCTCTTAATCTTTAAATTTTTTCTTTAACTCCATCAACTTCGCCTGGAATGGATTTACCGGCTCCGGTTTCCTGTTGTCTGGTTTTTTCACACCTGTTGAAGCTCTTCGTTCGCCAGTCGCCGCGGGTCGTTCTCCCCCGCTATCTTTCATCGATAATGCGATCCTTTTCCTGGATGCATCCACTTCCAACACCGTTACCATTACTTTCTGGTTAAGCTTTACTGCTTCATTAGGATCGGTAATGAACCTATTGCTCAGGTGAGAAATATGTACCAGTCCATCCTGTTTTACACCTACGTCTACAAAAGCACCGAAATTGGTAATATTGGTTACGATGCCGGGGATCTTTATTCCTGGCTTAAGGTCTTCCATGGTGCTAATGCCTTCGGCAAATCGAAACTCTTCGATAGCAGACCTTGGATCACGACCGGGTTTTTCCAGCTCTTTTAAAATATCCTCGATAGTAAACTGACCTATTGTTTCTGAAATAAAATCTCTCGCCTTAAGTTGTTTTCTTGTTTCAGGATTTTTTATCAATTCTTCCACGCTGCTGCTTGCCTTGCTGGCCATTGCCTCTACTACATGATAACTTTCAGGGTGTACCGCGGAGTTGTCAAGCGGATTTTTTGAATTGGATACTTTTAAAAATCCCGCACACTGTTCAAATGCCTTGGGCCCGAGCATTGCTACTTTCTTCAATTCTTCACGACTTTTAAATCCCCCGTTTTTGGTTCTGTATTCAACAATATTTTTTGCGACAGTTGATGTAAGTCCTGATACATACATCAGGAGGTGTTTGCTGGCTGTATTCAGGTCAACACCTACAAAGTTTACACAGCTTTCCACTACCTGGTCCAACGCTTCTTTTAGCCTGTTCTGGTTTACATCATGCTGGTATTGCCCGACACCAATGCTTTTCGCATCTATTTTAACCAGTTCGCTCAGCGGATCTAATAATCTCCTGCCAATACTGATGGCTCCACGCACTGTTACATCTTCATCGGGAAATTCTTCCCGGGCCACTTCACTTGCAGAATAGATAGATGCGCCACTTTCATTTACCATAAAAATAGACACCGGTTTACCAAAGTCGATGCTACGCACCAACTGATCTGTTTCCTTGCTTGCTGTACCATTTCCATAACCGATAGCCTCGATATCATATTTAGCAACCAGTTCTTTTAAAGTCATGGAAGCGCCCTGCCAGTCGTTTTGCGGCGCATGAGGAAAGATGGTATTATATTTTAGAAAAGTTCCCTGCTCATCCAGGCAAACCACTTTACAACCTGTTCTGAAACCAGGGTCCAGCGCCATCACTCTTTTATTACCCAATGGCGAAGCAAGCAATAATTGACGAAGATTTTCTGCAAATACGCGAATAGCCTCTTCATCTGCCTTGGTCTTGCTGGCCATGCGAAACTCATTTTCGATCGATGACTTCAATAGCCTGTTAAATGAATCTTCTATTGCAATTCCCAACTGTTGCGATGCTGCATTGCTGGTCTTTAAGAATTTTCTTTTTAATTCCTCGTTCGCCAGTTCCTTTTCAATATTGATATCCATGATGAGGAAGCCTTCTTTTTCTCCCCGGCGTATTGCCAGTATCCTGTGTGAAGGACTTTGAGAAAGTGGCTCGCTGAATTCAAAATAATCACGGTATTTCTGTGCATCAGCTTCTTCTTTCTTACTCGTCAGCACTCTTGCTGATAATTTAGCTTCTTCCTGGAATAATTTGCGGATAATATTTCTCGCCTGTTCATTCTCCGCTATCCATTCGGCCATGATATCCCTGGCACCCTGTAGCGCTTCTTCCGTATCCTTTACATGCTCGTTGACATATTTACCTGCTTCTTCTCCCGGGTTGATCTCTTCCTGGTCAAATAATAACCTGGCAAGTGGCTCAAGCCCTTTTTCAATGGCAACGGTTGCCTTTGTTTTTCTTTTTGGTTTATACGGAAGGTAGATATCTTCCAGTTCGGTAGATACGATACAGTTTTCGATCCTCGTTTTCAACTCAGGGGTCATTTTACCGGCCTCTTCAATTTTCTTGATAACGGTTTCCTTTCTTTTCTCCAGT
>CAZGSG010000498.1:0-3618 GCA_964528095.1 uncultured Terrimonas sp. | reverse complement strand
CCCCGCTTCGTGATGTTTCCATTTTTACATCCGCTTCCTTTATTTCAATATTGATTGTGTCATCTACAAGCGGGTAAACAAAAACAGACACAAAACTTGTGTGCCGGCGCGCGTTACTATCAAAAGGGGAAATTCGTACGAGGCGATGCACCCCGCTTTCTGCTTTCAGGAAACCATAGGCAAAAGGGCCATCGAACTGAAGAGTGGCTGTTTTGATACCAGCTCCGTCGCCATATACCCAATCCAGTTCTGTTACAGTCCAACCCTGCTTCTCCCCGTACATACGATACATACGGGCAAGCATTTCAGCCCAGTCCTGGCTTTCCGTGCCGCCTGCTCCTGAGTTGATCTGTAGCACCGCGGGAAGAGGGTCTTCCGGCTCATTCAATGTGGCTTTGAATTCCGCCTCATCCAGTAATTCTATAGCTTTTGCATAGGCTTCTTTCGTTTCTTCTTCCGTGGCATCACCAGCTTTCCAGAACTCAAAAAGCACAGCAAAATCCTCTACGGCCCCTTCAGCGGTTTCGTAAAGTTTGATCCAGTACTCGTTTACCTTGGCTCTTTTTAGAATTTCAGTCGCCCTTTTGTTGTCATCCCAAAATCCGGGACTTAACGAAAGCTGCTTGTCTTCTTCGGTTTTATATCGTCGGTTCTCGACGTCAAAGAAACCTCCTTACCCCGGCAATGCGGGACCGCATATCATTCAATTTTTCGATTGTCATGCCGCAAAGGTATGAAGAAAGGTCGAAGTTTAATGTGCATGCTGAAACGCAGGCATTTGAATCAAGCTAAATCCAGCGTCATTAAAATTTTAATCGGGGAACTGGCTTTTATCGATATTAGGAATAATGCGGAGGGCATTTTTATAATAGATCTTTTTTAGAATATCGTCAGGAAGTCCAATGCCATACATTGTCCAGAAAGCATGATACTTTTTGTGATATGGAAAATACTCGTCTTCGGTTTCAAGTACGCGGAAATAGGTGGCATATTCTGCAGGCACCCAGCTATCCTTACCAAATAGTATCCGGTCCTGGTATTTAGTGAAAAACTGTTTGGCCGTACGCGGCTGCCGCCCCAATTCAGCGATAACAGCACCAAATTCCACCACGACATTAGGCATTTGGTCAAGCAATTGTCCCAGTTTTGCCAGGTCGTTAGGATACCAGCCAAAATGAGCTGCGATAAAAGTGGTCTTTGGATGATTACGAAACAGCCGATGTTGTTCTGCGATCAGGGTATCCCAGGGCGCAGGGTCGGTTGCGCTTCTTTTACGATTGGGATGGGTGGCCAGTTCCATCCAGCGTTCATTATTCTCATCCATTGGCTCCCAGAAAGGTTTGGGGTCAGCCGTGTGTATCAACACCGGGATCTTTAGCTCTCCTGCTTTTTTCCAGATCGGATCAAGCCGGGGATCATCCACCGTTACCCGTTTACCGGTAATATCATTTACTGAAAACCCCAGGTTCTTAAAGATCTTCAATCCATTCGCCCCGTTTTTTACATCTTCTTCCAGTTGCCTGGCCGCTTTTTCGCCCCAGTCCTGTTCTCCCACTTTCCTGAAATCAATATTGGCAAATACAATAAAACGTTTTGGATAATTTTTGCGGATATTGGCAACAGCGGCTTTTAACGGCTCGCCGTTTTGTCCGCTAAGATTTACCATGACCTTCATATTCAACTGGTCCATATCCCGGGTAAGTGTGCTGAGGTCCATGCTCCCCATTCCAGACTGGTGATTGTGTACATCAATAAAAGGGAATTTCGCCTTTGTCAGTTTATGTTCCGGCACCACCAATGTGGAAGGTGGATTATACTTTTCAAAATCCATTTTCTGTGCAATCGAGTTGTATGCTGCAAAGCCTGCAAGTACAAAAAGAGAAAAAGACCGTAGATTCATAATATCAAAACTGATTAGGTGTTCAAGATAATCGAAACAGGCGATATTGATTTGCCGGTCATCCAATAGCAAAGATTATCGTAGATTATATGAGCTTCCCTGGCTCATTTTCTCTGCTGGCCCCTATCAGGATACATGAACTAAGATATATTTGCAGAAAGGTCGCGGGTCTTACATTTGTACTTGATAAAATAATAAAAGCGGATCGGGATAAGATTGAAGAGGTTGATTAAATGCACATACTCAACGAGTTTATATTTTCCGCCAGCATTCTAACTTTAAAAAACCACATTTCAGCATTTTCTTATTTATACAACCCGGCTGTGGAATAAATTCGCATTTATTATAAGGGTTTAAATGCTCAAAATATGAAACCAGGTAAAATAATCCTCTTCTGTATCTACCTGGTTTGGTTTGTCAATCCGGGTTTCGCACAGACTTCCAAACCTGTGCCCCCTATTCATTATTTTTATAACAGTGGCTGGTTAGTGGAAACAAGCAACCACGCAATCATCTTTGATTTTATTACGGATACAGCATCCGGCATTACGCTGCAAACACTGGAGGAAAAACTTGCCCCTGCTTTAAAAAAGAAGAAAAAAATCCTTGTATTCATATCGCATGATCACCAGGACCATTTTGATAGCACCATATTTAGCTTATCAAAGAAAATACCAGGCATCCAATACTTGTTGGGTTGGGATTATAAAAAAGAAACGCCCGCTGTTTCTTTGAGTATACTAAAACCCGGAGACAGTCTTGTTACCAGTGATTATACCATTTATACACATGCAGCAACGGATGAAGGTTCGGCTTTTCTGTTACATATAGATGACTATACGATCTATCATGGTGGTGATCATGCATTGTGGGCCGGGGAATTACTGCCTGCTTTCGCAGAAGAGTTAAACTATATCCGGAAAAAAGCAAGCAACATCGATCTGGCCTTCCTGCCTGCCGCAAAGGGGATGTTCACCCAATGCGCTTATGACAGTATAATTGAAAAAGGCTTACGGATCAGTGCTGAGATACTATCTCCCGGGTATATCGCTCTTCAGCATATCGGTTGCGCCGACAAACTATGGCAATACGAACTCGCACATAAAAATCTTGCAGCGATCAGCACAAAATGGATTGTACCGGTCAAATACAACCAGGATTTTGGCGGAAAGAGCAAATAAAACACAATCATCTATTTACAGTCCGTTCTTCAAACCCGGCAGTTCATCAAACATATCAGGCAGTTCTTCCGAAACAGCATGTAATACAATCATTGCTTCTCTATTTTTGTGTCATCGTTTTTATAGTTTTTATACCGGCAGGGCTTTATTCAGGAAACATTGACCATTAAACCTTTTATCATGAAAAGAATTATTGTATTCACCGCCTTGTTAGTTTGCATATTCGGTTCCTGCAAAAAGGAGCGTGAAGAATATCCGAATCCGGTTGAAAAAATAATTACCCTATCAGGTTTTACTAAAGTAAAAGGCGGAGAAACTTTTGGGATCACGATCACAAAAGGAGAAACATTCAGCATTAAGGCAAAAGGCCGTCCGGCCGATCTCGATGACCTCGCACTGAAAGTGGAAAACAATCTCCTGCACCTGGAATACAGCAGGAATGTAAACAACCGTTACCGGGTTGACTTTACGATCACAATGCCTGCATTAACAATGATCACACTGGACGGAAGCCCAAAGGCTGTGATTAATGGATTT
>CAZGSG010000497.1:0-3620 GCA_964528095.1 uncultured Terrimonas sp. | reverse complement strand
GATGAGCACGATAAAGATATCGCACTGGCCATACGCTATGCAGTAGACAACGGAGCCAAAGTGATCAATATGAGTTTTGGCAAAGGGTTTTCTCCAGAAAAGAAATGGGTGGACGATGCTGTCAGATACGCAGATAGCAAAGGTGTTTTACTGGTGCACGCAGCGGGTAACAGCGCGCAGAATGTAGATACAAGCTGGAACTTCCCTACCGCGGTGTTTGAAGACAATAAACGAGCTGGCAACTGGATCACTGTTGGTGCCAGCGGACCGGGAGAAGACAAAGGCGCAGGCCTTACTGCTGTCTTTTCCAACTATGGAAAAAAAGAAGTGGATGTATTTGCACCGGGTGTAAAAATCTATTCTACTGTTCCTGGTGGTAATACTTATCAGAATTTGCAGGGAACCAGTATGGCTGCGCCGGTAGTGGCAGGATTAGCTGCTTTCATCATGGAATACTATCCTAAACTTACTCCCGAGCAGGTAAAATCAGTAATAGAAAAATCAGCTCAAAAGCCTTCTATGAAAGTAAAAGAACCAGGAACAGGCGCTGATGTGAACCTTAGCGATATCAGTAAGTCAGGCGGTGTGATCAATGCCTATGAAGCGATCAAACTGGCTGCTACTATGCAGGGTGATGAAAAACAAACAAAACCCGTACAGTCTAAAGTGGAGAAAAAAACAAAAGGATAATTATTTAATAAAAGTTATTGTTCTGGAGCCACGCTTACCTGGCGGGGCTTTTTTATTTGCGAGGATCGTTGATCTTGATATTATTTGTGAGGCTGTTTAGTTTGAACTTCGGGATTCTGGAAAGGCGTTTCACAAAAAGTATTTTAGAATAGCCATTCTGTTTCGACCAACATAACTTAAGTTCTATAATAGAGATTGAAGAATGTTCTTCTTGTTCCTGCATCATTAACACAGCAATAGCTTTCACGCAGAGCTAAAGAGTAAATGAGCTAAGGACGCTACATTATATCTATACAATTATTATTGTACATGTGAGCTAAGGAGCGTTTTCACCGATGTGAAAACAGCACCCAGATCAGCGGCTTCTTGTTCACGTAATGAAAATCTCCTTAGCTCATCCGTTCATACAAATTAAGAATAAACAAATAGCTCAGCTCTCCCTTAGCTCATTATCTCTATTAGCTCTGTGTGAAAGCCCTTACATCTGTTTTAAACTTACGGAGAGAATTATACAATTCCATTTGGCGAGGTTCAGTTCTATAGTAGTCTCCATACAAGGGTCTTTTGTTTCCGAAAATATAACTTTAGGGAAAATTCCCTGCAGCTAAAGCCATTTTGGCAATAGAAGTCCAGATTACTCAGGGCTCCGTGTTAAAAGGATTTTTAGAAAGGGAAGGCGGGGACGAGCCTATTATTTGTGTTAACACGGAGACCGTTTGCGCCAAAGCTTCAGCGTATGCCAATTCCGTGCCTCCTTATTTTAAAGACCTACTAAAATAATATTCAGAATAAAGTGATCATCAACCAGAATGAATGATTATTTATTTTCCGTGGTCTCCGTGTGAAAAAGATCTTTAAGCAAACTTCCTACAGATTAGATATATAGGGGCGGCAAGGAGTATTTTGGAATACCCTTTCTGTTTCGATTAATATAACTTAAATTCTATAGTAGCCAACAGAGATAAGGAGCTAAGGAAAATGCGTACTGTTTGTTCAAATACTAAACTATTACACTTTATATTACCTCATGTCCCAAAGGAGCTGCCAGTTTGTAACAAAAAAGCCGCTCTATGCGAGCGGCTTCTAAAAAATCATGAAAGAGCTTTAGTTCTTTATCGAATCATATGTATCGCTCCATTTCTTTTCTTCCGCTGTATACTTGGCGATATCTGCAGGTTTACCTTTTGCATTGATCCTTTTATTGGCATAAATATCACCAAGGTAACCGGCTACTTTTTTATATTGTTGTTTATCCTGCCTGCTAAGTGATGCTGCTTTTGGAGCAAACATTTCAGCGGCCTTTTCATAGTAAGGTCTTGCAGCTTCCAGCGTTTCCGCGTATTGTTTGTCCAGCGCGTCTCTTTTAGCAGCATCTTCTTTTGAAGGGGCGGCAGTAGGCTTTGTGCGGGCTCTCATGTCTTTCACATGTGCTTCCCGTGCATCATTCACCTTTATTGATTTATTGATAAAATGATCACCCAGGAAAAGATAAGGATTTACCTCATCAGGTTTGGCAGCAGCGGCTTTTGTAAAACCGGCTACCATTTTCTTTTCGAGCTCATCTGCATTAGCAGGCATCACCGCGTCTTCTTTACGGGAGTCCAATGTATCATAAATAAGTTCCGCCAGCAATTCATTTGCCTTGTATGCATTTGGTTCTGCTACCAGCATCTCTTCCAATGCCGCTATTTTTTTATTGAAATCGTCTTCCAGCCCGATCGCAAAGTCTATTTTATCATAGCTGAAGAATTCGCTCTTGGGAAACAATTCCTTTCCCATCGCCTTATATTTTTCAAAAGAAGGAATATCCTTTTTGCCAAAATAATAACTTACCAGGTAGCGGTATACGCTTTCAAAACCTTCGCCATTGATTTTTTTATCTGCGAGACGTCCGTAATATTTCACCGCGTCTTCCTTATTACCGGCATTTTCTGCTGATACGCCAGCCAGGATCATCACGTTGGTATCAATTGGAGTATTCAATACTTTTTGAGCGATCAGCAAATCTGATAACTCAGCGGTCTTTTTAAACTTGGTTAATGCTTCGGGCCATTTCTTTGCTTCATAATCCTTATACCCTGATGAATAAAAAGCAGAATAAAGGTTAACAGGCCCTTGCTGGTATACCGGGTCAGTCATCAGCTTAAGATCAGGTGCCATCTCCCGGTATTTGGTAAATGCTGCGTCCGCGTCATTGCGCAACTGGTCTCCTTCGGGGGTGAATTGCGTATTGGGCTGTACAGACATGCCGGCATAAACGGTTGCTTTCAAAATGAACGCTTCGGGTTTGGCGGCAAATTTTGCATTACCCATTCCCTTGTCTATTTCATCTTTCGCCTTCTTGTACTGCGTAGGTCCAAGTATGAGGGTATTTTTGATCGATTCGTAATTCTGTGCCTTTACTACCAAAGCAAACAGCGCCATCGTTAGAAAAAAAGAAAGTTTTTTCATCGTTTTGTTTATTGTTTTTATTCAGATAGAAGGAAAAGTTAAAGAAAAAAAATAATTATCATTCAGGATTACTTTCTGAAGATGGATTTTCACCGCTATCCGTTGCGTTGTTTTCCCCCGTTCCTGTCTCTTCATTTTCATTCAACGGCGTTTCCTCAGCCGGCAGTTCTCCCACAGCCACCACTTCCTGGTCATTTACCTGTGTTATAGCAGCTATTTCATCCCCTTCATCCAGGCGGATCAGTTTTACCCCCTGTGTAGCCCGACCCTGTTCACTGATACCGCTGACCGGCATCCGGATGGTGATCCCGCTTTTACAGCTGATCATCAGGTCCTGCGTACCCAAAACGTCGAGAATGCCCACCAGGGCGCCCGTTTTTTCGGTAACGCTAATGGTCTTCACTCCTTTCCCACCCCTGTTTGTATAACGGTATTCATCTACCGGGGTCCGTTTACCATATCCTTTTTCACTGACTACC
>CAZGSG010000496.1:0-3627 GCA_964528095.1 uncultured Terrimonas sp. | reverse complement strand
TCGTAAAAACCATCCGGTTTTTAAAAGCAGAAGGACAACCCCGTGAAATTCATATTGTTGCGGCCATTGCCTGCACCGTTGGCATTGAATATGTAAAGAGAGAGGAGCCATCAGTAACGATCTGGTGCGGCGATATCGACGACGAGCTTACGGCAAAAGGATATATTGTTCCCGGCCTGGGAGATGCCGGGGATCTGGCGGATGGAGTGAAGGTGCAAATGTAATCGGATGTTAGATAGTTAATGGTAGATATTGGATAACAGCTATTTAAAATGTCAGGTGGTTCCTGCTTTGAAATCCTGTACCTGATATCAACTATCCACTATCCAATCACAAATTATCAGTTGATTTTCTCAGAAAGCAGCAATCTTTTCCTTTTACCAGTCTTAAAAAATTAGTATTTTGCCATTTGTACCCTGTCAAAGGGATTGCAGGGAATGGGCAATTTATTAAATAGTTGATACGTTTAATAAGTTTTGAGCCCGCTGCTTCGTTGACTAACGGTGAAAAACTTAATTGCTGAGAGAATGAAAAAACTAATTTTTACCCTGATCATTTGCATGGCCCTTGCACAGGTAAGCAGAGCGCAGGATCCTAACTTTTCCCAATTTTTTGCTTCCCCACTTACAATGAACCCTGCTCTTACCGGCAAATTTGATGGAATGTTTCGTGTTGCAGGTAATTACAGGAACCAATGGCCTACAATCAGCAATGCATACACTACTGCGACAGCCTCTGTTGATTTTGGAGTAATGAAGGATCGCATACCAGAGAATGATCAGTTTGGCGTGGGTATTCTCGGGTTTACAGACCGTGCGGGCAATGGACCGCTGGTCAAAAATTTTGCCGGCTTATCAGTCGCTTATCATAAAGGCCTCGATGAAAATGGCTATCACCAGATCGGCGCAGGATTCCAGGGCGTTTATAGTAATAAACGGTTAAATACAGCGAATCTTAAGTTCCAGGACCAGTTAACGCCTTTTGGTTTTACGGGCGTTACCAGTGAAATTTTTACAAACAGCCAGGTCAACATCAGTTATTTCGATCTGAATGCAGGTTTTATTTACAATGGATCAACCAATGGTTACAATAACTTCTACATTGGAGCTTCCATGTATCATATCAACAGGCCTAAAGAAAGTTTCCAGGGCGGCAACTATGTATTGAATGCAAGAACGACATTACAGGCCGGAGGTAAAATACCTGTGGGCACCTATAACTATTTACATATCGCGGCCAATCATAGCATGCAGGCAAAAGCACATAATACCATGTTGGGTGGAGCTTATTCGCTGAATGTAAATAACGACGAAGAAAATCCCACCAACGTATACCTTGGTGCATGGTACCGTTTTAATGACGCTGTTATTCCTTATATGGGACTGGAATTTGGTGAGTGGCATCTTGGCGCTTCTTACGATGTCAATACCTCTTCGTTAAAGCCGGCTTCCAACTCAAGAGGCGGTGTGGAGATATCTCTTATCTATATTAAGAAATATACCGACCCCAATATGAAAAAGCTGAACTGTCCGAAATTCTAATTCATTCTTAATAGCACTACCCTGGACAACCCGGGGTAATTTTTTATTCATAGTATACCAGGGAATTGCCCCCTGTATAGCTCCCCCGCTTTTCTTATTTAAACGGATAAATTTTCAGATCAATACCTTTCATTTATCTTACAAAAAATAATCACCCTGCATGCGTAAAGTCTTTACAAATCTTACTTTCTGGGTACTTGTCGCTATTACTGCAGGTGTGTTGATAGGCCATTACTATCCGGCTTTTGCATTGCAGCCCGTGCTGGAAAAAACGATTAAAACAAAATTCCTGGGGCAGGAGTTTGTTGTAGGCAGTACGCTTAGCGAGTTTCTCGGAACAATGTTTATCAATATCGTAAAGTTGTTTATCAACCCGATCATCTTTCTTACAATCACGCTAGGCATTGTGAGTATGGGCAACCTGAAAAAAGTAGGACGCGTGGGTGCCAAAGCATTGTTGTACTTTGAAGTCGTCACTACATTTGCATTGATCATTGGTGTAGCCGCGGCCCTGCTCATACAGCCTGGCAGTGGAGTGGATGCCACACATGTAAAGGCCAATGATATTACTACCTACAAAAACAACAGTGCCGCATTCAGCTGGTGGAAATTTTTTAAGGACAATTCAACCCTGCAGGTGCTACTCTTTGCTATCATATGCGGGGTAAGTTTAAGCTTTTATGAAGCAAGAGCTGGTATCATCAATGTATTGCAGAAGATCTCCAAATATGTTTTTAAGGCTTTACATAGAGTCATGCTGTTTGCTCCCATTGGCGCATTTGGAGGAATGGCGTATACGATCAGCAAATACGGGATCCATACACTGCTGCCATTAGGTAAATTAATGGCAACCGTTTACCTGACCATGGCCGTATTTATTTTCGGGGTATTATTTCTGCTGCTGCGGATGTATAAGGTCAATCTCCTTCGTTTCCTGAAATATATCCGCGAAGAGTTATTGATCGTACTGGGCACTTCTTCATCGGAAGCAGCCCTTCCCTCCCTGATGGAAAAGCTGGAACGGATGGGTTGTTCGAAACCCGTGGTAGGGCTGGTAGTACCAACAGGTTATTCCTTTAATCTTGATGGTACGACTATTTATCTATCGATGTGTATGATCTTCCTCGCACAGGTATTTCATATAGACCTGAGCCTTGCGCAGATCGGCAGTATCATCGGTATTCTTATGCTTACATCCAAAGGCGCAGCAGGTGTTACCGGTAGCGGGTTCGTGGTACTGGCGTCCACACTCACTACCATTAAAGTAATACCGATAGAAGGTCTCGCGTTATTACTGGGCGTAGACCGGTTTATGTCGGAGGCCCGGGCGCTTACCAATTTCATTGGCAATGGAGTTGCCACAATCTGGCTGGCGAATAATGAAAAAGAATTTGACCGGGATAAAATGGAGATTGCTTTTGCTAATGTTGCCGTTACGGAAGATATTGTGAGTGACAATTTGAGGGATGGAGAGTAATACGGGATACCGGATATTAGATTAATAAGAACAAGACAGCTTTATATTAAATCGTTGATAGTAGATAAGCGGGCTTCCTTTAAATATCCTGTTTCTAATATCCGATCTCGCACTAATCTACCATTTTAGAAAATTCAGTATCCATTCTGGCTTTTCTTCCCACTCACAAACCCATTCCCCTTTATATAAAAACTATAAGGAAGTAATGCATCCGCACCGGCGTAGTCAACGCCGATACGCGGTGAAGCTATGATCAATTCGCTGGAATAGCGGAAACCATCGTCGGCAAGAATAAGATGAGCTCCCCGCAGCGAAATGGCTGTTTGCGAAGTATCGATCCCCAGCGCCTTTGATACATTGCCGGGGCCGCGGGTGAGTGTATTGTCCAGTTTTTCCTTGCCGGTCCTTCTCAGCATTTCCCCGATACCCTTTACGGGTTCCAGCGCCCTTACCAGCACGGCATGCGGAATCCCTTTTGAATGAGTGACCACATTAAATAAATGATGAATACCATAACAGAGATACACATATGACATTCCACCATCGGCATACATGATCTCGTTGCGATTGGTCCTGCGCCCCCCATAAGCATGCGAAGCACGATCCATC
>CAZGSG010000495.1:0-3631 GCA_964528095.1 uncultured Terrimonas sp. | reverse complement strand
CTGCGCCAAGGCTAAAACCGCCAATGCCTACCCTGCCGCCGATACCGGTTTCAGACCTGGTAAAACGCATATCGTAATTGATAGAGGCAAGTCCCGGGCCGCCGAGTTCAAAAAAAACCGCTTTTGCTGCAGTTTGCGCTTTGCTGTGCAGAAGAGCTGATACAAGAATAAGGGCTGTAAGTATACTTCTTTTCATATGTAACTATTGTTTGGTATAGAAGTAATACCCCCGGGGAAGGGCTAAAGGTTGGGTGCTTTCAAAATATTTTTCCTGTGTTGATTTGGCAAGGGGCTTTTATTTTGAGAAATTCCTGGGGACAATGCTAGAATGATTTTAACACGGCAACACTGAGTAATTGAGGAGCCGGCCCGTTCATCGAAGTAGTCTATGGGGTTTCGGGGACTATGCTAAAATGATTTTAACACGGTAACACGGAGAATACATGGTCCGTCGGTTTATCGAAGTAGCTTATTTTTCTGGCCATTTAGTTATGAGCCTACCCAGGTAAGGAAACACGGAATTGGCAGGCTCTTCCAATTCCGTGTTTCCTCATTTAGGAGATCTGCCAGAAGAATGCCCGGTATAATATGATTACCAGTTAGAACGATGTGGTTTAGTGATTCCTTAGGCGATTTTGTGATGAATACCCAACGGCATGAACATGCAGGCTTTCGGACAAAACCCTGATAGGAGCATGATTTTTATAAACAAACATTCCTGATTCTATGTTGTGGCAAAACAACAAACTACAAAAGCCCAAGCCCAGGAGGTGCTTCCTGTTTGTAGCAAATGGTTCAATTAAAACGACCCAAGCTCCGGAGGTGCTTCCTGTTTGTGTTCGAAAATAAAATGACGACATAGATAATGAAGACAAAAATGCCAGAAGGAAGCTCCTCCGGAGCTCGGATCGTGGTGTATGAGAAGTTCTACAAACAGGTAGCCACACTGGGGCTAACATCATGAAGCGTTGACCATTCCTGCAAACACATGCAGCTTTCGAAACATAGGGGAACACATGGTCGGTCGGTTATCGAAGTAATCTATTTTTCTGGTCATTTAATTATGAGCTTACCCATATAAGGAAACACGGAATGGGCAGGCTCTTCTAATTCCGTGTTCCCTCATTTGAGAGATTGACCAGAGGAATGCCCGGTATAACGTGATCACCAGTTAGAACGAAATGTTATTTCTTTCCGTGATTCTGTGTTAAAACAATCTTTAAACGACCTCCGGATCTATGCTGAGCCTGCATTTTATTTTTGCAAAAACTGCTTAGTGATCTCATCGTACACGAGGATAAGCTCATTTGATTTACCCTTTTCATCAAATATCTTTTCCCAGGTATTTAATGGTTCCCAGATGCAGGTACCCTTGCCCCTTCCACCGGCTACTTCAAACGCGATCTTATTGACCTCCTGTTTCAATGCGGAATATTCTACCACGATCAGATCCTTATTGTATTGAGTCGCCAGTTGATCAAGATTATTCCGCAGATCAGCCAATGTGCCATGCCATCTCGGGTAATACGATTGCCCGATCACATCGAAATGAACCTGTCGTTTGATCATTTGATCGATAAAGAATGCCGACTCATCATACTGTCCGCCCAGCGCAACATGTAATAACATGATCACCGATGGTTCAACAGCTTTAACAGCTGCCGTGCCTGCATTGATCAACTGTGCCAGGCTATCCAGGTTACTTACATTGCCTTCCGGCCAGATCATACCGTGATTGATCTCGTTGCCTACCTGTACCATATCCGGCGTTGTACCCTGGTCTTTCAGTTCCAGTATCACCTGCTTTGTATAATCATACACGGCTTTTTTCAGTTGTATAAAATCCAGCCCTCTCCATGCTGCCGGTTTATATTGTTTACCAGGATCTGCCCAATAGTCGCTATAATGAAAATCGAGCAGCAGCTTCATCCCTGCTTCCTTTACTCTTTTCGCCATTTTTTTCGTATGTGCAAGATCACAGAAACCTTTTCCTGGAGAATAACCACTATCCCGCGCAGGATCATTGAATATCCGTAGCCGTACATAATTGAAGCCATGTTCCTTTAATATCAGCAACACATCTTTCTCAACACCTTTATCGAAAAACTTTATCCCTTTCGCTTCCAGTTCCGGCAGGTGAGAGATATCCGCTCCCATCATTTTATCCGTGGTCCTGCTTTTTGCCGCTTCACCCTTAAGCATGTATAGCGGATCAATACTGGTATTGTCCGCGCTGCCCGGCGCAATGGTAATGATATCCGTTGAACCAGCGTATAACCCACTTGCTTTTGCCTCGAACTTAATGATGCCCGGCCGGCTTCCCGCCTGTATGATCACCTGGCATTTACCATTGAATAAACTCCGTTGCCACACGCCTTCCGCGCATTTATCCGGCTCATGGCTGCTTGGGTCTCCATTACCTACCCCAATGATCTTTGCATCACCTTCGATATGAAACCTGATCATGTTATCAGCATCGGGAACTTCCCTGCCCTGCCTGTCCACTACGCTGATATTGATCACGGTGGCATCCTGCCCATCTGCCAGCATCGTTGTTTTGTAGGGAATGATAACTACTTCACTGGCCTGACCGGTTGTTTCTATTTTAGAGCTGAGCTTTTTACCTTTTTTATAGGCAATAGCTTCCAATACGCCGGGTTCATATTTTACTTTCCATTGCAGGTGTCCGTTTCTCGGCATATCTTTTTTCCCGAGCGTTTTTCCATTCAGAAACAACTCCGCGTTATCGGCATTGGTATTTACCCAAACATCTATCTCCTTTCCTCTTTTATCACGCCAGTTCCAGTGAGGGGAGATATGCAAGACATCCTTGTCTGTCCACCATGATTGATAGTAGTAATAGATATTCTTAGGAAAACCACACATGTCCATGATCCCGAAATGCGAATTGATATTCGGCCATTCATAAGGAGTAGGTTCACCACGATAATCAAATCCCGTCCATACAAAACCTCCCTGCCAGTAATCATTTTCTGCAGCAAGCTTCCACCACTCTTCTGCCCTGCTGGCCCACCAGGGTGCAGTAATATCCTGGTCGGGTAAATATGCACGAAGGCTATCTTTTTCATAGATGCCACGGGTAGTGACCGTGCTACCCATTTCCGTTCCGATGATAGGTTGCAGCGGATGATCACGATGATAATCTCCTACGGCAAACTGGCGATAATTAAAACCCCGTACAGGTATCACTTCGTTTATACCGCGGAATACATTTGCCATATCGGCTGCATAGGTACTCGTACGCGTAGGATCCAGTTCTTTTTGTTTCGCTAATAAGGTTTGTGTAATTCTTTTTCCTATATCATTTCCCTGTACATATCCTTCTTCATTACCAATTGACCAAAGAAAAACAGAGGGATGATTCCTGTCGCGCAGGATCAATCGCTGTAGCTGGTCCATATATTCGGGACTGCTGTTCAGTAACCGGTTTTCATCGATCACCAACATGCCAAGGCTATCGCAGGCATCCAATAATTCGGGATTAGGTGCATTGTGACTGGTACGATAGGCATTTGCCCCCATACTCTTTAATAAGCCAACGCGATAGTAATGCATATAATCAGGTAAAGCCGATCCGATACCTGCATGATCGTGATGATTGTTGGTACCC
>CAZGSG010000494.1:0-3640 GCA_964528095.1 uncultured Terrimonas sp. | reverse complement strand
ATGCCGCCCTGTCACGGCGGAGGTCGCGGGTTCGAGTCCCGTCCGGTCCGCAAATAATTTAGCTTGAAACCCGCTCTGGTAGCGGGTTTCGTCAATTTAGGTTCACTTTTCGGGTCCCTGATCTGTTTATTCTCACTCCACAATAACTCGATAATATATAGTAAATCAATTACTTCTACTCTTACGACTAATCGCACAATTTCTCTGAAAAAGGGTGCATTTGAGGAGGCATAAAATTAAATTTATTTTGGTATCCTCCATTTGCTGAAAGCCTTTCTGGCATTGACATTGATGCCATCTAAATATCCAAGATGCTGCTTTAAAACATCAATTTTTGATGCAAAAGAGGAGGCATAATATGCAAACTATAATCGCAGTTCTTTTTGTGGGAAAAAGAGCAAGAACAACCAGACATAAACAGATCCCTATTTATCTCCGGGGAACCATTGACAAAAAACGCTTTGAAGTAGCGACCCATCGTCACGTTGAACCCTCATTATGGTCACCATCGGCTGGCCGGGCAAAAGGCAAATCCGATACTGCTTTGGAAACCAATATGGCGCTGGATATAATCACAAAAAAAGTCTATGATTACAGAGACCAGCTCTACAAAGAAAACAGAGATTTTACAGTTGATTCGCTCAGAGAGAAATGGTTTGGCCAGGATAGGAATAAGCGAACATTGCTCGGATTGTTCAGGTCACGAATTATGGATTTTGAAAAGTTAGTCGAGAAAGGTATATATCAAAAATCCACTGTAATAAAATATAAATCTACTGAAAAACACCTCTTGGGTTATTTGCAATGGCAAAATGCAGGGCATGATATTTTACTTGTTGATTTAAGAATTGGATTTGTGAGCAATTTTGAATACTATCTGCAAGCAGAAAAAGGACTATCCATAAACTCTTGTGGGAAAATGCTCAAAAACCTGAAGAAAGTAATTCGTGATTGTGTTGATAAAGACTGGTTGGATAAAGATCCATTTTCTCGGTACAAGGTGAGGCATATAGATCCAAAAATTCCACATTTATCTGCCGATGAATTAAAAGCCCTGGAAGAAAAAGAAATTGCAATAGAGCGTCTCGCAGTTGTAAGAGATTTGTTTGTTTTTAGTTGTTATACAGGCTTCGCTTATGTTGATGTTGCAAGTCTTACTACTGACCATATCAAAGTTGGTGACAACGGTAAAAAATGGCTCATTAAACCGCGACAAAAAACAGGTATACCCGAGATCGTTCCAATATTCCCGCCTGCATTACGCATCCTAAGTAAATATGAATATTGCTCTAAATTAAATAATAGCAAAAAATTGTTGCCAGTCCCTACAAATCAAAAAGTGAATGCTTATTTGAAAGAACTGGCAGACATCTGTGGCATTCAAACAAAAATTACTTTTCATATCGCCCGGCACACATTTGCGTCTACAGTGACATTAGATAATGGAATCCCTATAGACTCTGTTAGCAAGATGCTAGGCCATCAAAGCATTAAAACAACGCAGATTTATGCTAAGGTGAGTAACAAGAAGATTAGTGATGATACTGAAAAGCTATATCAAAAATTTCTACCCCAGTGAAAAACGACTCTATTCAGCTAGTTCAAAATGACACATAATCGGAGAAGTATGGAAATTAGTACACTTTGTATTCAAGACATACAGTAAGCTCATGAAATTATTTTTTATAGAATAGTTTTAAAAGAATATTTCCTACTGAATAACAGAATAAACTATCTGCTCAGAAAACTTCGCATCACATCCAATACTTTTTCGCCTTTCATTTCTTTTATACCGCTAACCAAGCCTTCGAGCGGTAAATTACTGGCGCTACCATCCCTGATAAGCTGGTTTTTATAAAATATCGCCAACTCTAAGGGTTGATCTTTA
Organism: uncultured Terrimonas sp.; assembly: GCA_964528095.1. Taxonomy (GTDB): domain Bacteria; phylum Bacteroidota; class Bacteroidia; order Chitinophagales; family Chitinophagaceae; genus CAZGSG01. The sequence continues at coordinate 1,752 of CAZGSG010000494.1, read as the reverse complement.
CGTTTTTCTAATTCAAAGAAGAAACGATTATTCTCTTCTTTGGTTTTTAATCCGTTTAATTCAATCACAGGTTTTTCTTCGAAAATGGAAATAATTTCATCTATACAGTTTCCTTCGTTTTCAATCCTTGCATAAATCCAATACCAAATCATATACCTGTTAAGTCTCCTGATTTGTATTTCTTCTAATGCTACTCCGGCGTCATCAAAACTCCACATGGTTTCAGTGGCAACCTTTATCGTATCCATAAAGAACTGTTTAGGGTTCTGAATTTCTCCTTTCATTTTTAAGTGATACCCATATTCATTCATAACGGCAAAAACATCCGCTTGGTAATCGGCCGTTTCTAATACTTTTGGGAAGCTGCCTATATTAACAGAGGTTAAATCTGTAAGCCTATGTTTTTTATAATGTACAGCTTCATGAAATAAGAAAAGCCTTACAGCCTTTAATATATCTTCGGAATTACTCAATCTGTTATTAAGAGAAATGAAAAAGTTGTCATCAACAAACCACTTATTCATTCTCCAGTAAAAGCCGTCATTCACAACTTCTGTGTCAAAATCAAAACTATCATCCTTTAAGCTTGTCTCATATAATGCAGGCAAATCAGTCCAAAACTTTGTATTCATAATCGAACTATTCACTCCAGGAACTAAGCCTTCATACCATTTCCTGCCTACAGACATATCTTTATTATGCTGACAATACTGCTTTACATTTTTTATCAGTTCTTCATTACACAAACCTCTCAATTCATCTGCTTTCTTTTTTTCTTCTTCACCAATTTTTCTTTCAAGTCTTAATTGTGCTTTTATCAAAAGTGCCTTTTTATATTTTGGCTCTTTTGTTCTTGAATACTGATAGGTTTGAATATAAGAGTGGATGTTTGGCGATATTTTGGTACCTGCTAAAAAAGCTACCCCACAAGGAATTGAAGCAAAAAAATGTACTGTCTCAATTCCGCTTCTGTTATTAGAAAGTTCATCAAATGCCTCTTTTATTGACTCGCCAACCTCAAGCATTTTTTTTGATGATGTAATTGCATCCTCACCGGCATGTGCAAGTTGAATATCAATTTCAGCAGCATTCGGTAATATTTCATAAGTATCATCCGGGTTGATATTATGAGAAATATTTAACCTTATTAAAGCATCCGAAATTCCTTTCTGCTGCTGGTCAGGTAGTCCCGTAATTTCAAGCTTATTTTCCACCTGCAGGTCACTATCTAAATTAATGTACCATTGTTTAGTAACATGATGTCGCTGGTAAATATCAATATCTCTGTAATTATGAAAGAGATGGCCAAAGTCAATACATAGTGGAATAGGAGCCATCCCAAAATAAGCTACTTTATAATCAGGGTGTGCATTTAATACCGGTAGTATATCATTAGCAAAATATCTTCTGTGTTCCAAAGCATATTGTTCATAGCCGGTATCGTAAAGTTTCTGAAGTTCTAATAATTCAGAATAATTAATTTCTTTTACTTCCCTGTGAAGGCTATGCCACTGTTGGGGCAAAGCTGCAAGCACTTCATCAACGGCTATTGTAGTAAAGCCATTGTGCAATAGTATTATCAATCCTTTTGGAGTATCCATAATTATAATTTAATCAGTTAGTAATTTTTAGTTTAACAATTTCCAATGTTCGTCGGTCACCTTCCCATATTTCAATGCTTTTAATTCCTGCTATAATAAAATATAAATACCTGCCCGAAAACACATCTTTTTTTAGCTTTCGTTTCCAGTC
>CAZGSG010000493.1:0-3689 GCA_964528095.1 uncultured Terrimonas sp. | reverse complement strand
GACGATATAGATGATGATGAGGTTGAACAGGATCGCGATCAGCAACGTGGTCTCGCCATAGTTGGCCTTGAGCGACATGATCGTGGTCAGCGTTCCCGAACCCGCGATCAATGGGAAAGCGATCGGCACCACGGTAGCCGTTTTCAGATCAGGATCTCCCTTAAAAAATTCGATGCCCAGCACCATTTCCAGTCCCAGGATAAAAATAACGATGGAACCGCCTACGGCAAAAGACCGTACATCAAGACCCAATAGTTTCAGGAATCCTTCGCCGATAAACAGGAACAGGATCATCAGCGCCCCGGAGATCAGCGTGGCCCGCCATTCCTTCATCCCACCCATTTTTTCTTTGATGGAAATAAGAATAGGCACGGAACCGATAATATCGATCACCGCGAAAAGCGTAAAGGAAACAGTAAGCAGCTCATTAAAATCCAGTCTCATGGCGAAGATTTTTACAAAAGTACCAGACCTGCCACGATTTCCCGCGGTTTGTTCAGGGCATTTGAGTTAAGTTATTCGCGACGCGGGTGGCGGGTATCCGCATTTAACCTGTTTGTAGTAAAAATGGTCCGCGACAAGGGGCCATACCTATCGATTACTATACAATTCCTTTTGTTCAAGAAACAACAGGTGCCGGTCCTTCAATTGCAGCAGGCAATTACGGCAAAGACAATCCGAAAAAGCCGAACGGATATACGCTTCTTCTTCCACCGAAGTTTCAACCCCATAACATTGACAATGGGTAATATCCCCCACCTTGCATTCAAAGGGAGCCTGGCAACGCGGGCATTTTTTTTCTTCATGCTTGCTCATAGGCAACAATAGTTTGAAAAGGTGAATACTTATGTTGCAAAGCTACCGGCACGGTAAAAAATTCCGGGTGAAATAATCCGGCCAGCAATTCGATGCCGTTTACCAGGGTAGATGCGGAGGGTTGGGTAAAAAGATCATAGTCCGCGATAAACACCGCGTTATTTTTTACCGCCTCCAGTTCATTCCAGCCCGGCTTTTGTGTCAGCAACCGCATTTCCGTTTTTGTTCGTTCTACTTCAAACCCACAGGGCGCTATCACGAGCCCGGATGGATTGTATTTGATGATCTTTTCCCAGGAAGTCACAATACTATCACCACCGGGATTGCCCAACATATCGATACCACCTGCCTGTGCCAGTTGATAGGGGATCCAGTGCCCGCAATTGTATACAGGTTCTATCCATTCTAGCAGCATCACTCTTTTCAGCGGCATTTTATGTTGCCGTTGCAGATCGAGTAGCCGGTCCGTTCTTTTTTGCAGGGCTGCCAGGTATTGATAAGCCCGCTCTTCCTGCCCCATAGCGGTAGCGATTGTGATGGCCGTCCGGTACACATCTTCCAGGTTATTGGGACTCAGGGGCACGATAAGCGGCTGTTTGCTAAGCCGGGCAACGGCTGCCGCGGTGCATTTGGTATCGATCTGGCATACCTCACAGGTATCCTGCGTAAAGATCACATCGGGTAAAATATCCGCCAGCAAATCCTCATCTACATAATACAGGCTTTTACCCTGCGCCTTGCTCGCGGAAATTATTTTATCGATCTCGATACTGCTGTATGCCTTCCCCTCCAGCACACAACGCACGATCTTTTGTTTTTCATCTCTTGCAGGCAGCGGGCATTCAAAGGTCACCCCCTGCAACTGGTCCTGCAGACCCATATCATAGATCATCTGCGTGGCAGCCGGTAGAAAGGAACAGGCATTGATCTTTTTCATATCAGGCTATTTGTAATGCGGGATTTTTTGCTTTCATCCATTCAAAAACGCCAAATAGAATGCCACTATAAGCCAGGGTGCCTAGCAAAAAATTCTTCACAAAAGGAAATCCCTGCACATAACATTGCAGCAAACCATTAAAGTCGCGTGAAAGCGGCTGCATGGTACGAAGATCGGTTCCGCCGCTCAGCCATACAAACAGATCGGCCAGCAGCCAATGTGTCAATGAAGCGGTAATACCGGCGATCAATACATGCTGCACAGTTACTTTCTGTATGATCCATCTGCCGATAAATACGATCAAAATAAAAATGCCATAGATCTTATACCAGCCATCATAAAGAATACCATATTTACCCTGGAAAACGAAGATATGTACCACCAAATCGCTGATCAATAAGGTAAGCACCGGGAACAGCACCGCCTTCCATTTTTTGGTAAAATAGGCGCCGCCAAACAAACCCATAGCCCCAATAGGCGTAAAGTTTGACCACACGCCAAACTGCGCCGCGTTCGGGATCCGGATAGCCGCTACGATCAGCATCAACAATAATAGAACAGTAAAACGAGGATCGAGTTTCTTAACGGACATCTCTTTAAGGGTTTAAATGGTAGATACCTGGGTCCGAATTCAAAATTAAAAATTCAAAATGCAAAAACAGTGTCTTATAGAGGAGGCCATTTTTGATTTTTGATTTTTTAATTTTGAATTCTCCTCAGGTTTTTTAATTATAAAGAAAGGTTCAATCCAAACATGCAATTGAACCGCCGGCTATTATAACCCGCGATATCAAAATACCGCTGGTTGGTGATATTTCTCAGGTCAGCAAAGGCGCGGATGTTTTTGCAAAGATCATAGCCTGCATAAAAATCAAGCGTATAATATTGGGGCATCAGGTTGGGACCAGCATCATAGGTTCCTTTTAAACGGTTGCCTACAAAACGGAAGGAGGGCGAAATGGTTAAACCCCTGGCAGCCTGTACATTCAGTGTACTGTTGAGGCTGAAATTAGGGCGGCGATAAAGATTCTTCACCTTGATATTATCATTTTTGCCCTCCCCATCTACATAGGTGATATTGTTGAGCCAGTTGCCCTTTTTACCGATAGCGATATTGCTTTCCAGTTCAAAACCATAATCGTTTTGTTTGTCGCGGTTAAGATAGTAGCTATTGTAATTCGCGTCTGTGTAAAAAATGATCAGGTCCTTTATATCTCTTTTAAAACCGACGATCCGGAATGAGTTTCTTTTATCATTGGAAAAAACCTGTACACCCAGTTCGTAGTTATTGCTTTTTTCCGGCTTCAGGTCTTTATTGCCGTACTCGCTATACAGCTGATAAAGCGAAGGCACTTTAAAACCCGAGGAAATATTCACAAATACCCTTGTATTCTTATCGATATTATAAGAAGGGTTGAATGTATAGGTCGCGTTGCTTCCATAAATGCTATGATGATTATAACGAAAGCCTATCTCATTGTTGAAGCCGGCAATATCCGTCAGCAGAAAAGAAGCATACACCGATTTATTGTTTGATTTAGCGCTATCACCCAGTGCGGTTTCATACGGACCAAATGAACTAATGCTCATATAAGCCTGGTCCGTTTGTTGAAATGAGCCCTGTGCGCCTGCTACCAGGGATGCCTGATCGGAGATCCTGAAATTGGCGAATAGTTCAGAGATATAGGTATTGGCATTATAAAAACCTGTCGCATACTTCGTGCTGGCACCGATATGCGTGCTATCATCTGTCAGTTCCCTTTTTGATCGCTGAAAGGAGTTGATAAAATGTAAACCGAATTTTGTTGACTGGTATCCGAGATCAAGCGTATACAGCCCGTTCCTGTTTGTATTGGTAAAATCCCGGTCATCGGTAAATGCGCTTGCGTCCGCGGTCGTATCACATTTTCCCAGGCTTAAAAGTCCTTTCAAGGTT
>CAZGSG010000492.1:0-3710 GCA_964528095.1 uncultured Terrimonas sp. | reverse complement strand
GCCCGTAGACCGTAGCACCCGGTTTGGGGCCCTTCACCGAGTAGTAACCGTAGACCCCTTCCAGCGAATTCCAGGCCTGACGGCTGGTGGGAGCGTCGTCGGTCAGCCATAGGAACTCGGCCTCCAACCCGTCGCGGGTCAGCTCGATCGGCCAGGCCTGCTTGTTCTCGAACCGCTTGGAATCCAGCAGCGAGAACTTCTTATTGAACTCGATCGGGTACAACGCCCGGATTTTTTCCATGTTGGTTCCAGGCGGGGATAGTCTATAGGAACGAGTTTAGCCGTTGGATCTCTTAACTCCAACCCTAAACGCTTATAAACTTTTAGTCCTCTTGCATCCTTATTTACCATTTTATCCAATAATTCCAATTGATTTTTAAGAAAATCAGGTTTGTTGATTTCATGTAGATTTAATACGACGAACATGATGAATCGATTCGGGTATTTTTCTTTAAACTCTCGATTATATTTCTCAAAATCTCCTGGAGCTCCATCCAGATTTACAATTTTATTTATTCCACACTGATCCATTGCTTTAACCAATTCTTCCGCATTCGTTTTATTTAACGAGGCCAGATGAAAATGGATATCGATCACAGGATACTTGGCTCTTAATACTTGTCGATTTTTCACCAACAACATGGATTTTGGTTTATAATCGCCTATAACATAATCCTTTCCAAGCAACACGCGTCCCACTTTCTTTAGTCCAGTAATATCCAAAATAACATTTTCGGGATATACTTTATTTAAATATACATTATGAATAATAAAAATATAACTCACCAAAATAGATCCTAGAATAATCATTAAATACTTCGACTTAGACAATATGACTGACAACATGATCATAAAACATCCGACGGTTATTGCATATAACTGATAGGAAAGAACCTTCATCGCCTGGCTTGTTTCCAACTCGATTACATGTTTCACGTATTTTGCGACAAATGAGGGTGTAAATAATATTCCAATTATGGATATTGCTATGCCTAAACAGAAAATAAGTAAAACAACTATTTTACGTGGTTCTTTCATGCATATCCTCCTGATGCATTACATCCTTGAATTGGCAAGAGCGTTTCATAACCGGCATTGTTAAAAAAAATATTAATTCATCATTTTCACCGAAAATAACAGGTTTTCCTATTTATCACGATTTTATGATAGTAGTATTATTAAGCTTTATTTCTTTATAAAATGATATGGTTACCTTTTGTACTTGGCCTTCCTCGCCATAACCGATAAACTCCTTTTGTTTTTCAAAAATATACTTTGATGAAATTTCCTCTTTTATTTTTCTTCCCGCATTGGTATATGTCACTAAAATCAAACGGTCTTCAAGACCATTTATAATGGAAAGTATGTGAGAGAGATTATCTTTATGATCGACGGGTATCACACTGACGTTATTTTCTCTCAGCTCATAGAGAAAACCATCCCCTTTGTAGTAATGGAATATCGGGTTCATGAGATACGTGCTTTCGACCAGTATGGGAACGGCCTTTCCGGATTCCTTTTCCAGATAGCTCGCTATGTTTTCATAAGGCATTCGGTGGTCACTGCGGATATAGAATAATGCTGAAATGCTCATCCATATAAGGGGAATCAGCATCAAGCCAAAGGAAAGCAATTTGCTTTTTACCTGCTGACCTCCAATAGATATCAAAAGGTAGTAAGGCGGGATCGACAGTAACATCGCCCTGGCGATCCAAATGGGTTTTACGGTATGGGAAACCACGAAAACCAACACGAAGGGGACGACAACACAGGAAAATAAAAACAATATAACGTCCTGGTTTTTTATATTTTCCCGGAAAAGGTTTTTCAAGGAAAGGAGAACGATACACCCGAAAAGCAAAATGCCTATCTTTCCCTGATGGGAAACCGGAATGGTTCCATTGAATATGCTGAGTGTTTTCAGTGGTTCCAAAAAAGAAGGTGATTCGATCCAATCGAAATGGGGGGCCAAATGATGGTCTGAATGTGTCTTGGCAACAAATTTTAACACAACATAAATCCAGGGGATATACGACAAATAAATAAGGGCTTGCAGCAAAGCCCAATTTCTTATAAAAGTAAAACGGCCAACAAGGAAAAAAAGAAATTGACAGAAAACAATCAACCAACCAAAATAATGTGTATAAACCAACAGTATACTGGAAATACAGTAGTATATGCCGTACTTCCGATTGGTTGGTTGATCGTAAACCTTTAAGAAACCAGCCATTGACAGTATCACAAAGAAGACAAAAAGGGAGTAATGGCGTCCATATTGACTGTGGTAAATATGTATGGGAGAAAGAGCCAACAAGGCGGCGGCGATAACGCCGGTTTTCGATCCGGCGATCTGTTTCCCAAGCCAATAGATCAATGGAATCGAAATAACGCCAAAGGTCATGGATAGAAGACGGCCAGATACGTCACTGAGACCAAATAAATATATCCAGCCTCGAGCGATAAAATGAAATAAGGGCGGATGCACCCAATCCTGCATAATTTCCTGTAAAAATGCAGGAAATGCCGAAACAGCAGTTGTAATTATCCAGACTTCGTCAGAATAAAGATTTCCTGTCAATTGGAATGACCGTATCATCAATCCGACAATGGTAATGCAAACCAATAGAAAATAATCTAATCCTCTAGGGCGACGATAATAATTCATGAAAGAATTAAAAATGATTGTCTCCGAAGGAACCTTTTGTTGTCGGGTCTTTTTTCTAACGACCCTGCCTTGACGGAATCAATTCATCATAATGTCCGGCAAGTTTCTGAACATGAGAATGGATATCGTACTTTTCTACATCTTCCTTCGCTCTTGCCCTCAACTTATTAAGCACTGTCAAGTTTTTGAATAAGTAGACGATTTTATCTGCTATTGCTTTCGGATTTTTTGAGGGAACGAGTAAACCCGTTTCACCATCCTTCAATATTTCTACAATGCCACCTACATTCGTTGCAACGATAGGTTTCCCCATTGCCATGGCCTCCAAGAGGGCCAATGGTGAACCTTCTGTTAATGACGGGATTACGAAAATATCCATGATCGATAAGACCATTGGAATATCATCACGGAACCCGGCAAATATCACTCTATTGCCAATCCCAAGCTTTTCTGAAAGATTTTTCAGTTCCTCCATTAGGGGACCGTCGCCGGCAATGAGAAGAATTGTCTTTGGAAATGCTTCCAGTACGATTGCAGCCGATTCAATTAAATACCGGGTCCCTTTTTCTTCCCTCAACTTAGCGACTGTTCCAATAACCTTGAAATTCAAGTCAATTCTCAAACGCCTTTTCTCTTGTTCTACAAGATCCCCTTCTTGAGGCACAAAATTATTAAGCGAAATTCCATTATGGATTACAAATGTCTTGTCTTTATTCATGTTTCTATTTTTTATGCAAGACTCTTTGACAGACTCCGACACGGCGATCGCTTTGTCGGTATAATTTTTAAGCAGGCGATCAGCCAGTTTTTGATACAAAGGGTAATACCGATCATCATCATGGGCATGGACGATCGTTGGTATCCTACGAACCATTCCTACCAGCCTGCCGAAATTTGCAGCCCCGTATCCATGGGCGTGAATTAAATCGATATGCTCATTCTTGGTGATCGCGAAAATATCAACAATCGTCTTCGGGTTAAACTTGCCTTTCTTGATGTTGTAAATATTAATTTCTTTGTCCGTAAAATATTTAATCAAAATACC
>CAZGSG010000491.1:0-3729 GCA_964528095.1 uncultured Terrimonas sp. | reverse complement strand
TGATGATAAGTGCACCGTTTGCTCCACGCTGCCCATATAATGCGGCAGCACCTGGTCCTTTTAATACCGTGATAGATTCAATATCTTCCGGGTTAATATCATTCAATCCACTTCCATAATCTGCCGGCATGTTCTCACTTCCTACACCATAGGTAGTTTCTCCACTAACAGCTGTGCGGCGTCCGCTACCCTGGTTGATCACCACACCGTCTACTACTATCAATGCTTCACTGTTTCCATTTAGAGAATTTTCACCGCGTAAAATAATCTTATTAGTACCGGAAGGGCCTCCACCGGATTTTAATAAATTCAACCCCGCCACTTTACCTGTCAGCGAGTTGGTCCAGTTGCTGGACATTGCATCAGTCACATCTTCACCTTTTACCTTTGAAACAGAATAGCCAAGGCCCTTTTCATCTCTTTTGATTCCAAGTGCAGTTACCACCACGCCTTCCAGTTCTGTGCTGGAACTGGCGAGTTCAAAATTAATAATGGACTGTGTGCCTACTTTTTTCTCAAGTGGATTAAATCCAATTGCAGAAACAATGAGTGACTGGTTTGTTGCTGCTTTAATGGAAAAAGTTCCTTTCTCATCGGTAGTGGTACCGGTGGAAGAGCCTTTGATCTGTACTGATGCGTGTGACAAAGGCGAATTGTCTTCCGCATTTGTTACTACACCCGTGATGGTTTTTTCCTGTGCGGTTACAAAAATCGCAGACAGGAGCATCAGGCAAAGAAGCAGTAAACGATTGCCTGGTGCAATACTAAAGAATCTCATACGCTTTAAGTTATTGAGGTTTATTAAATGACTAAATGATGAAAATTGCAAGCGCGTGGTGATAGAAAGTAAGAGGCGTGGTGGAATGCGCCAAAAAAAGATCCGGTACTTTCTTTTTTACCAGGCGGCAAAGAAAGGATAGTTTCATGCAAGCAATGTTTATATTTCGTTATCCTATTATTAAATTAATATGAATATGCATTTTGGTTTTGTTTAATGCATCGCTTAGCTCAACTCCTGCTTTCTTTGTTCCCGGTTCTTCATATCGCTGACTATCTTTGCTATTCAGAACTGGAAATTTTAAACGCCGACACTGAACTATAGCCATTCATATTAATTAAGTATATATTGTTCCGTCAACCGACTGAAATCTTCAATCTGTTGAATTTCCCAATCCCTGTTCTTCTTTAGTGTTTTAGCCATGATCGCAGCTACTTGCGGTGCAATACGGCGTGTTTCCCTGGCATTCAATAATAATGCTCTGGTTCTTCTTGCTAGAAAATCTTCTACAGTCCGGGCCATTTCATGTTCAATGGCCCATACTATTTGAGCCTGATGGATCTTTAATTCTTCACTGAGCCAATCATTGGCTGTACCATTCATTTGCACCCGCAGCAGAGCAGCGTCACTACCATAGAAATAAAAAGGATCTTTCCAATCCATATTCATTGCATGGCCATGAATGGCTAGTTCTGCAGTGAGTGATTTTTTATGAGGCCATGATTTTTCTTTTTCTATAAGGTCTACCATGTCTTCGCCCATTTTTCTATAAGTGGTCCATTTACCACCCAGGATAGTAAAAAGATGAGAGGCGGAAACAATGATCTTATGGCTTCTGGAAATCTCTTTTGTTTTTTGTTCGCCATCTTTGGGTGCGGCAAGAGGGCGCAGTCCGGCAAATACACTCAACACATCAGAACGCTGAGGTTTTTTAAGAAGGTAAGCACCTGCGGTTTCCAATATGAAGTCGATTTCTTTTTCCAGCGCCTTTGGCTCCATGGAAGCTTCATCAACAGGCGTATCCGTAGTGCCCACTACCACTTTATCATGCCAGGGTACAGCGAAAAGTACACGACCATCACTCGTCTTGGGTATCATGAGAGCATCTGAGGAGGAATAGAAACTTTTGTCAAGGACAATATGCACACCCTGGCTTACGCAAATACTTTTGCGACTACCGGGTTTATCCATTTGCAGGATATCGTCAACAAAAACACCAGTAGCATTCACTACTGCTTTTGCTTCAAAACTATACTGTAGTCCTGTTTCTACATCTTTTACAATCGCGCCATTGATTTTCCCGGTCGCATTTTTGAGCAGCCCCGTCACTTTCATATAATTGATAGCGTCGCCACCTTTTTCCCAGATGGTTTGAACAAGGTTGATCGCTAATCTTGAATCATCAAACTGACCATCATGATAAAGCACGCCACCATGAAGATGATCTGTCTGGATGCCAGGTAATTTTTTGATGGTTTCTGCACGGGATACAAAAACGGAAGGCCCCAATCGTAGCTTACCGGCTATCCTGTCATAAAGTTTGAGGCCGATAGTATATTTAAGCCGGTCCCAGAAAGTATATACAGGAACAATAAATGTCTGGTCTTTTACAAGATGCGGTGCATTCCTGTATAATAGACCTCTTTCGATGCTGGCTTCCCGTACGAGTTTAATATCGCCCTGTGCGAGATAACGTACGCCTCCATGTACCAGTTTAGTACTGCGACTGGAAGTACCCTTGGCAAAATCCGCCTGTTCCACCAATAATGTTTTATAGCCGCGGGCAGTAGCGTCCAGGGCAATACCTAATCCGGTTGCTCCGCCGCCGATGACGAGCAGGTCCCAGGGGCCTGTTTCTGCAAGCTTTTCTAAATAGCCGGAACGATCATTTATTTCCTGATATGTAAGCGTTCTTTTCATGGATAATCTTTCAGCGAGTTTCGTTTTACTTTAAAACGAAACAAAATGATAATAAAATGAAAGTATAATAAAAAAATGATCTAGTGAAACAAAATATTTCGAAATTTGACGAAATAATAATTATTTCATTTTGTTTCGAATGTGCGAACCACTGTTTGCATTTGTTTTATTCTTTGAATTTCAATGCATTCTATTTACATTCAAAGGAGGATTTCAAAATCAATTACTATGAGCACGCTGTCTGAAAGACATCAGTATATATTGTCGAGGTTAAAAAAAGAGGGAAAGGTGAATGTGCTTGATCTGTGCGGAGAACTGGAGGTTTCATCTGTTACGATCAGGAAAGACCTGAAATTACTGGAAGATAAAAAGCTGCTCTTTCGTACCCATGGGGGAGGAACAGCAAGTAATCCTTATACTGTAGACAGGCCGGTGAATGAAAAAGAAAAAATCCGTTCTTCGGAAAAATCGGGAATCGGGGCTGCGGCCGCCATGTTGATAGAGCCCAATGATTGTGTTATTATCGCTTCTGGTACAACGGTACTTTCATTGGCAAAAAACATCGAAGCCAAGGGGACGCTTACTGTTATTACTGCCGCACTGAATGTGGCGATGGAATTGAATACCCGCCCCGAAATTGAAGTCCTTGTTTTGGGAGGCATTCTTCGCAAGAGTTCCTCTTCTGCAACGGGTAGTTACGCTGAAAAAATTCTTGATGATTTTTCCTGTAGTAAATTATTTCTCGGGGTAGATGGTATCGATATAGAATTCGGGCTCACTACCACGAATGTAATGGAAGCACAATTGAATAAAAAAATGATCGCTACAGCGCAAAAAACGATCGTACTGGCAGATTCTTCCAAATTTGGCAAAAGAGGGTTTGGTCGTATCTGCGGACTGGAAGGTGTGGAACAGGTGATCACCGACCCGGGTATATCAGAGCATGTGGTGGAAACACTAAAAGGAATGGGGATTGAAGTGACAATAGTTGGGGAGTAAGGGTAAACGCCCTCTGTTAAAGGGGTTTTAAA
>CAZGSG010000490.1:3610-3738 GCA_964528095.1 uncultured Terrimonas sp. | reverse complement strand
CATTAGAGCTTAATTTAAAAAAGGAACTGTCTCAATTGACTTGACAATTTCCGCTTTAATCATACTATCATGGTCTTTATATTCTGTCAGTACCCAGATTGCTGTGCAAGCAACATTCTCTCTCTTAT
>CAZGSG010000490.1:0-3510 GCA_964528095.1 uncultured Terrimonas sp. | reverse complement strand
CGTCAAGCTTACTGACTATCTTTTCTATAATCGTCTGATTTATGCTTTTGTGATTTTTATAGTCACATAGTACCGTGCGCGCACAGGAAACAACATTCTCTCTCCTATCGTCAAGCTTACTGACTATCTTTTCTATAATCGTCTGATTTATGCTTTTGTGATTATTCAATCCTCTCAGTGCCCTGAGCGCTGTGCAAACAACCTTTTCGCTTTTGTCCTCAAGTTTGTCGGTTATCCTTTCTACAATCTCCTTGCTTATGCCCTCATGATCTTCCAATTCTCCCAGTGCCTGGAGCGATGTGCAAACATACTTTTCTTTCCTATCCATAAGCTTTCTAGCTATTTTTCCTATAATCTCATGGTTCATGCTCTGATGATCTTTAAATTCTTTCAGTACCTCGAGGGCTGAGCGAACAACTATTTCTCTTTCGTCCTCAAGTTTGTCGGTTATTCTTTCTACAATCTCCTTGCTTATGCCCTCGTGATCTTTCCATTCTCCCAGCGCCCTGATCGCTGCGGAAACAACCTTTTCGCTTTTGTCCTCAAGTTTGTCGGCTATCCTTTCTACAATCCATTTATAAACAGCGCGATGGTCTTCTAATCGGTTAAGGGTTGCAATTGCTATCAAGACAATATGTTCATTTTTATCTTCGAGATTATCAACTAATCCCTCTAGTATTCTGGCAGGATTAAAAAATAGCAGACAATCCCTCGCATCGGTTTCAAAAACAGAATTATCTAGCAAACTTTCAAGTTTTTGTGTTATTCGATTTTTTAATTTAGAACTTATAAAAGGCACTTCCGGGACTAATTCTGCAGCTAAAAGCAATTTTGAATTTATAATATTATCATTTTCCGAAAGTATCCGTTCTATTATTACCTGCCCCATAATCCCTGCAAGAAACTTAATGACTTCCTTCCATTTAAGGTTCCATTTTTCAGTAAGGACTTTTTGAATCTCATCATCACTTTGAGAAACATATACGGCAGCCAGATATTCTTGAAAAGATTGGTGTGTAAAATATACACATTTAATAGTTTCTTTGCATGTATCAACAATCAGATTCACCAAGCCATATTTGCAAAGACGATCCACAACTTGATAATCTTTAATGAATTGACAGCAACTGTTGATCGGTACTTTTTGTAAAAAGGGATTTTCCACTGCCATAGCCTTATACGAAATCTCTTGTAATATTGCTCTTACATAGGCTCGCTCACCTTCGGCAAGTTTGGATTCTTCATGATCATATTCCTCCAGCACATAGTCGATAAAATTTCTATAGAGCGAAGCACGAGTCGTAATATCCTTATCTTTTCCTTTTTCTATCACGGCACGAACCATGTACGCCAGCATAGGAACACCGAGCATTCGAAGGTCATCCGGGCAAATTTGGCAAGCCCTCTGGAAATGCTCTCTAAAATATGCTTTTTGTGCAGTTCTATCGAATGGTTGTAATCGTAAGAAGTTTACAGATGGATTATTTTGCTGACTTACCACAGCCGAAGGCCTTGAAGCCACAATAAGTCTGTTCTTAAATATTAGAAGTAGCTTACCTAGGATCTTGTTGTAATCCGTACCAATACCTGTAATCTGGTCTAAACCATCAACCAATAATATGAAACGTGAAAGAAATATGTCCTTCAATACCTGGAAACAGTTAGTATCAGGTAACCATGCCTTGAGTTTTTCTTCTACAAGTATAAAAACAAAAGTATCGATGTCTGTATAATTCCAGTGTTCGATCTCCCCAGCATGAAGAAATAACGGCACAATATTTTTATTATTAAGAAGTTCCAATTGTAAATGCCGCAAAAAGGTTGTCTTTCCAGTCCCCACATCAGAACTAAGGATATAAACACCGATAGGATTCAACAAATTCTTTAGTTTGAATGTGTGCCAATTTCGATCATGTTCGTACTGTTGATGCATATCAAACTTAAGATGCTCAATAAACTCAGTAGGATGTGGATTTCCTACAACACCAATTTCCAGATTTAAAGGCTGATAATCATCGCGGGAATTCAATTTTATTTCAAAATACTGTTTTGCTTCTTGGATAAGCTTGCTTCTGAGTATTTGTACAATCTCTTGCTGTAGTATTTCCTTTCGTTCTATCGATGCATTTATTGTTAATATAGCACGGCTTTTTCTCGCAAGTATATTATCCAACTCTTTCTTGTTAGAATTATCAATTTGCGTTAAGCAAGAAGGAGGAAAAAGCTTGCTGAATAATATTTTTAAAATATCGTCGTCAATATCTTCTCCGTTCTCGTTTTTAAAAACCACGTATTCTTGGGGGACATTTAACCACCAAAGCAGATTCTTATTAGTAGTGTTACCGCCATAACAGATCAAATGCCACAGCTGGGATGGCTCAAAGAAAACCCTGTTAAGAAATCTAAGATGTTCTTTGCGTTCTTGCCCTATGTCGTTATTTTCTTGTGCCTCACTTGCCCAGCGAACCAAACGTTTAAGACTGCCATAGATTGTTATAGGAAGATCGGCTCTTTTTTTACCATGTTTATCCTTAATAAGATTTACTATATGGCTATAATGCAGAAATCCAGCCTTATCGTACGATTTAGTACAGATAAAATCGTACTTTAGCTTTGCCGCCAAAAGAAACACAAAGCCGCCAAAATGCTCCCTATCTGTAACATTAGTATTATCTTTCCTATCTGAAGTAATACATACAGGCTTTTTTTCTTGCCCTTTCCAGCAGGTCTGAATAATTACGGAGCCAAATTCCGGCCAAATTTTATTTTTCTCTATAGAGCCAACGTGCAGAGGAATAGTGATATAATACCTGCAATCATCGAATTTGAACAAATCCTGATGATTTTCTAACTCTTTGCTTACTAACTCACTTCTTGAATAACTTTCTTCTTGCACTGTTATGGTCTCTCAATCAAGTATCGTATTGAATATATCTATGTGTAAATATTTTACTCTGATGGCTTTATATTAAACCTTTTATCCTTCATTTCTATATAATATTTTAGCACCGTAAGGAAAATCTAACCTGTATCTCAAATCATTTATAGCAGCTGTAAATATTTGTTCAACTTCTTCGTTTCTTCCAAATGTAAGCTGAATAACAGTTCTGATCAAAAGCTCTTACCGATTCATTTGCCGTATATTCTGGTTTTTTTATACCACAAGTAGAGGATAATGTAAACCTTTATATAATTACTAGTTAGGTACTAAAGAGCCGTTCACGGGGGGATGCTTAAAAGAATGCTTTAAAAAAGCATGCGCACCTTTTCTAGGGAAATCACTGCTCGTAATGTAAACTCAAGATAAAAAAGGAACAATTAAAATGCAATGCTCATTAAAGGTATGAACGATGAAAAAGGCCTTTGGAAGTTTAAAATATGACTCTAAATGTTAGGTTACAGCATGGAAAAATGTCGTGCAATTCAGCAGTCCACCCGGAAACCAAGAAAATTAACACTGAACTTTTGCAAAATTAGGGTAAGTCCAATTTCACCTTAACCCGTTGAAAA
>CAZGSG010000489.1:0-3766 GCA_964528095.1 uncultured Terrimonas sp. | reverse complement strand
GAATACCTCTGCAACAACCCGGAATCAAAGGTTAATTATAAAACAAGCAATTACAAGAGGTGGTGGAAACGCAGTGTTAAGATTGAGGAGGTTGATTTGGCTGCGACAAAAGCGAGGAAGAGGAGAGGGTATGGCTATTGTTATCAGCGAGCACTTTAAGTATCGGGATATTAAGCATTAAATAAGTAGTTTCTTTATTTTGAATAGTTTATTACTTTAGAGGTATGTACAAGACGCAACCTGGAAAATGAGCGGTATTGCCTTTTTCGATATCGAAGTAAGCACTTCAAGCAAACAGTTGCTTGATATTGGATGTGTTTTCTCTGATGATTCAGGCTTTCATAAAAATCAGCCCAGCGAGTTTGAAAAATTTATTGAGCAATCTGACTTCATTTGCGGCCACAACATTTTATCTCATGATCTAATCTATTTACAGAAGTATTTTGGTGATGCTACATGGGGATTAGACAAGGCTATAGACACTTTGCCACTTTCTCCTTTATTATTTCCAAAGCAGCCCTATCATCATCTTTTAAAGGATGACAAGCTTCAAACGGATGAGCTTAACAATCCTTTCAATGATGCTAAAAAAGCACGGGATCTATTTTTTGCTGAAGTAGCTGAATTTCAAAAGCTGGATGATGAATTTAAGGACATATTGTATCTGCTTCTGTCAGGGCAAAGAAGCTTCAAAAATTTCTTCAAATACATTAACTATTCTAGCTCGACTAGGGGCGAACAATTGCAAGTCGTTATTAGCGAACGATTGAAAGGTAAGATCTGCAACAGAAGTGATCTAGAGTTATTTATTGATACATCTCCTATTGCTTTAGCCTATACATTAGTCTTGCTGAACTGCGATGATCGCTTTTCCATTACTCCGCCTTGGGTGCTAAAGAAATACCCCGACGTAGAAAGGTTACTTTTCCTAATGAGAAACAATCCTTGTGTTAAAGGATGCGAATACTGTAAAATAGCCCTTGACCCTATTCTTGCCTTAAAAAAACACTTTGGCTTTCCGGATTTCCGTAGATATGGCGATGAACCGCTACAGAAAGATGCAGTTACTGCAGCTATCCATGGTGAGTCTATCCTGGCTGTATTTCCAACTGGAGGCGGCAAGTCCATCACCTTCCAGGTTCCTGCATTGATGAGTGGCGAGAATGCAAAAGCACTCACTGTGGTGATCGCTCCCTTACAGTCTTTGATGAAAGACCAGGTTGATAATCTTGAAAAGAAAGGTATCACAGAGGCCGTTACTATTAATGGCCTCCTCGATCCCATAGAACGAAGTAAGGCAATTGAAAGAATTGAAAATGGATTTGCCAGCCTTCTCTATATTTCGCCCGAGTCTCTACGCTCTGTTACCATTGAGCGATTACTATTAAAAAGAAAGATTGCAAGATTTGTAATTGATGAAGCACATTGCTTTTCTTCATGGGGGCAGGATTTCAGGGTTGACTATCTGTATATTGGCGACTTTATCAAAAACTTACAGGAAAAAAAAGGTCTTGATTATACAATTCCTGTTTCCTGCTTTACCGCAACAGCGAAACAAAAAGTAGTAGAAGATATCAGGGCTTATTTCAGGGAAAAATTAAAGCTTGACTTAGTCGTATTCCGAGCTAATGTTTCAAGAACCAATTTGCAATATAGCGTTTACCGGAAAAACAATGAAGAGGAAAAATACAACCAGCTAAGAAGCATTATCGAAGTGAAGGATTGTCCCTCCATTGTATACGTCTCTCGAACCAAAAGGGCATATAAGCTGGCCAAGAGATTAACCGATGATGGATTTATAGCCAAGCCTTATCACGGAAAAATGGACAAGGATGAGAAATCCGAAAATCAAAATGCGTTCATGGCAGGCGAGGTAAACATTATGGTGGCTACGTCGGCTTTTGGGATGGGTGTCGACAAGAGTGATGTGGGTTGCGTAATACATTATGATATTTCTGACTCGCTGGAAAATTATGTGCAGGAAGCAGGGCGGGCCGGGCGGGATGAAAATATCAATGCGGATTGTTATGTTCTGTTTAATAAGGAGGATTTAGACAAGCACTTCATTTTGCTGAATCAGACCAAGATCAGTAGCAAAGAAATTAACCAGGTTTGGAAAGCTATAAAGGATTTAACAAGAACAAGGGATAAAGCTTCGAATTCAGCACTTGAAATTGCGAGGAGGGCGGGCTGGGATGACGGCATCCATGAAATTGAAACAAGGGTAACTACGGCCATTGCTGCCCTGGAAGATGCAGGCTATTTGAAGCGAGGGCAAAACATGCCGAGGGTTTTTGCTAATAGCATTCTGAGCAAAAATTCGCAGGAAGCAATTGATAAAATTAATTTCTCTAAGAAGTTTTCGGATAAACAAAAGGTACAAGCAGTTCGGATTATTAAAAAACTTTTCTCCAGTAAGAGCAAACGATTATCTACCGAGGAAGATGCCGAATCGAGAATAGATTATATCGCTGATCAACTAAGCATGATAAAAGCGGAGGTAATCCGTGTTATAGAGCTAATGAAAGAAGAAAAAATTCTGGCACAGACAAAAGACCTGACTGCATTTATTAAAAGAACCGAGTCAGCCAATAAGTCGTTATCCATTGTTGAAAGCTTTCGAAAACAAGAAGAATTTTTACTGGAACAATTAAAGGATGGGGAAAACGCCTATCATTTGAAAGATATTATCGAAGGTTTTCTTAAAATAGGTATTAAGGATAGTTCACTTAATAAGCTTAAAACAATCATCAATTTTTGGTCTATCAAAAACTGGATCAAGCGCCACAATCTTGAATACTCGAGAAATTATGTGCAGATCGGCTTATTAATTGAAAAAAAAGCGTTCCGAGAAAAGCAGGAAAGACGCCACTTGCTGGCAAAATTGATTACAGAGTATTTATATAAAAAGGCTGCAGAAATAGCTGGGACCGGTAATAAGCAGGAAGAAATATTGATAGAGTTTTCAATACAGGAACTAAAAGAAATGACAGAAGCCGAACAGGGGATGTTTTCTATAAAAGCCGAGCTTGATGATATTGAAGACAGCTTGTTTTACTTGTCCAGAATTGAGGCGATCAAAATCGAAGGCGGCTTTTTAGTTGTTCATAATAGACTTACCATCGACAGAGTCGAAAAGAATAATCGCATACAATACAAGGAGAGCGATTATGAAAAGCTAAAACAGTTTTACCAGCAGAAAGTGCAGCAGATTCACATTGTAGGGGAATATGCCAATAAGATGATCCGAAACTATAATGAAGCTTTGCAGTTTGTCGATGACTATTTCAAATTGAACTACGCTTCTTTTTTATCAAGATACTTTCCAGGAAGTCGCCAGGATGAAATCAAACGAACACTCACGCCGGAAAAGTTCATGAAATTGTTTGGGACGCTCTCGCCTGATCAACTGAAAATTATTAATGACTCCAGCAGTCAATATATAGTGGTTGCCGCCGGACCGGGTAGTGGAAAAACGAGGTTGTTGGTGCACAAGCTAGCTTCTCTTCTCTTAGCCGAAGATGTAAAGCATGAGCAGATGCTGATGCTCACTTTTTCGCGGGCCGCCGCCACCGAGTTTAAGAAACGCCTGATAGAACTGATCGGTAATGCGGCCAATTTTATTGAAATAAAAACTTTTCACTCTTACTGCTTTGACTTGCTCGGAAGAGTAGGTAGCCTGTTAGAATCTGATAACATTGTAAACCTAACAGTAGAAAAAATAAGAAACGGCGAAATTGAACCCTTCAGGATCACAAAGACCGTA
>CAZGSG010000488.1:0-3825 GCA_964528095.1 uncultured Terrimonas sp. | reverse complement strand
CTGCAATGCCTGGTCAATACCAGATACCGGAAGATTTTTAATATCCTTTTCACTCACGGATGAGATAGAAGAAGATACATTCGCCCGTTTGGTAGAACCATATCCAATAACCACCACTTCATTGAGGCTATTGTCAGTTACATTAAGAGAGCTTAATATAGTAGACTTACCTTCAATGGATATCTCCGCTGATTTCATGCCTACATAAGAAACGATAATTGTTTTTGCATCACCGGGAACAACAATTTTAAAAGCACCATTGGAGCCGGTCACCGTGTTCACATTTTTTTTGTCTTTAACAGTAATGGTAGCGCCGGAAAGTGGCGCGCCGTTCTGATCTGATATAACACCTGTAATAGTTCTTTCCTGGGCAGAAGCAGTGAGGAAGAGCGGGGCGCATAATAATAACAACAACACCCTGCGCAAAGCAGATTTTTTCATATAGCAATTGTTTGATCAAATGTACCTTTTTCCTAATACTCCGGACTAATACTTTTTTAACAGATGGTAATGCTTTATCTATCTAACCGGGAGCATTTATTCCTGCATATCCTTAACAGGCATAGGATATACCGGTATTATATTAATTATATCCGCTCTTAAAATTAGTATTATTTTATCCATAGATTTGATACTTTTGTATCATACCTACTTGCCATGCATAAAACTATTCTACGCGAAATCACACCTTTGACCAGTAGCGACTGCTTCACCATCTTCTCCCGCGTGAAATCGGAATTTGATTTCCCATTACATTGTCACGAAGAACTGGAGCTTAATTTTATTATGAATGCTAAAGGTGCCAAGCGTGTTGTTGGTGATCATATCAGTGAAATAGATGACATGGAACTGGTGCTGGTTGGTGCCAACCTGCCCCATGTTTGGCAAACGCATAAATGCAAAAGCAAAGAGATCAAAGAGATCACCATCCAGTTTCATAAAGATCTTTTTGACGAAAAATTTTTACGCCGTAATCAATTGGGCTTTATCCGCAACATGCTGGAACGTTCAGCGAAAGGCATCGAGTTTTCCAAACAAACGATCAAACAGATCATGCCAAGGCTCACGATATTAAATCAGAAACAGGGATTTGATTCTGTACTGGAATTATTTTCCATCCTTCACGATCTTTCTATCTCCCGCAATATGCATACACTGTCTGACGCTACATTCAGCAATGCGGAACTCTCCTATAACAGCCGCCGCATAGAAAGAGCGATAGAGTACATGAACCAGAATTTTCAAAAAAATATCACGCTTACAGAGGTCGCGAAGCTGGCAAATATGGCTGATGTTTCTTTTAGTCGTTTCTTTAAATATCGCACCAGCATCACATTCATGGACAGCCTGCTTGAAATGCGGCTTGGTCATGCCTCCCGCTTACTTATTGATACCACGCAGTCGGTCGCGGAAGTCGCTTATAATTGCGGGTTTAATAATATTTCCAACTTCAACAGGCTTTTTAAAAAGAAAAAGAATTGTACGCCGAAGGAATTCAGGGAGAATTATAGTTATGGTAGCAGGGTCTTCATCTAAGAGGTGAAAGAAGGAAGGAGGAAAAAGGGGTTGTTGTTAGGGGTGGAATTGTTATTGAGAGTTTGAGGTGTATTAGGAGTTTGAGCGTGTATTGGTGGTTTGAGTAGATGTTGAAAATTTGAACACAATGCTGTCATACCGGGCCGATCTTAGCAACTACACAGATATAGGAATATAAGATCCGGTACCTTTCTCTATAAGAGAAAGATCCCGGGTCTTAGTGCATGATAGTTGAAAATTGTATCGGATCGGCCCGGGATGACCAGCAGTGATTTAAACTTTGCTCTTAATGTCGCAGCGCGTTCCAAATATCGACAGAGCAGCTTCCAATCAACCATAACCTGCATCCCTACGAAACTACGGCAGCTTCGCCACCAGTCTCTCCGGCATCAACCTTAATATATGATAAATCATTTTCCATTTAAACCCCGGCACAATCGTAAAACTATTTCCCGCCTGCACTACAGCTTTCGCGATATAGGATGGCTCCAGCATTAATGATTCAGGCAGATTCAATCCTGCAGTCATCTTGCTTCGGATATACCCAGCTACCAATACGTTTACCTTTATATTCCTTGAAAATAAATATTGCCGGAGTCCTGCCAGGTATTGAGTAAAACCCGACTTGGTACTGCCGTAGATGAAATTACTTTTTCTTCCCCTCACACCGGATAGGGAAGAAAGACCGATAACCCTTTCAAGCAATGTATTGGATGTGTCTGTTACAATAATATTGAGAATGGATACTGCGCCGCAGTAATGTACTTTCATCATCTGGAAGCTGCCCTCAAAATCATGCAGCGCTTCTTCATTGTTCTTCAAATAGCCTGCAGCATATACCACGATATGCGGTTTCTTCGGAAGATTGTTATAAAAATCGCGATGCGTATCAAATGCTACTGCATCAAAACGCAATACTGTTACTTTTTCTTTTGTGGCGATTTGTTCATTTATAAACACCTCCAATTCGTTTGTGTTCCTGGAAGCTGCAATTACATGATATCCTTTTGCTACATACAACACTATAGCTTGTTTGGCCACATCTGAATTGGCACCGAGGATTAGCACTGTTTTACCTGAATTGTTGTCCATTCTTTTTATTGATTATTATCTGCTCATTTTCCGGCCAGATAGATACGGTCAGTATATCTTATGCCATTGCATCAAAATTAATAGCAATAACAATGGTTGTCAAGCCTGTTGTAAAAATTATCACGCCCTGATAAAAACAAACATCCCATCCTGCTTTCGCGAATGGGACATAAGTGAGGGTACACGCGTTGATCTATAGTTGGTTTTTCCTTCCAGGTTTTACTGTCATTCCGTGTTAACTGCAACCGCCCTGGTTGCCACAGTTATTACATTTGTAACAGGTGCCGCTGCGCATCATGATATGCCCGCACACATTGCAGGAGGGCGCGTCACTCTGCATGTTCTTCGCTGCCACATTCATGGCATCCATGCTATTGTCGAATTTAATGACCTGTCCTGATTTCTGATTTTTTGCCGGCTGGCTTGCAGGAACGGATGAAGGCGTGATACGGACACTGGACAACTCAGGGTCCTTTGCATACTCCAGTGAATTGGAAGGAACATCATCCCAGTCATCAGCGCCGGTATTCATTACTTCCGGCTTATCCAGCACATGCACCAGGTCAGTACGACCCAGGTATTCATATCCCAATACCCGGAAGATAAAGTCAACAATAGAAGTAGTAGACTTAATATTTGGATGTTCTACAAAACCAGAAGGATCGAAGCGTGTAAAAGCAAATTTGTCGACAAATTCTTCAAGCGGCACTCCATATTGCAAACCGATAGAGATCGAAATGGCAAAGCAGTTCATCATACTTCGCATAGTAGCCCCTTCTTTGGCCATATCGATAAAGATCTCTCCCAATGTGCCATCACCGTATTCACCTGTGCGTACAAAGATCGCCTGTCCATTGATCTTTGCTTTTTGGGTAAAGCCGCGGCGTTTGGCAGGCAATGACCGGCGCTCAACTATACTCGCGAGCTTTCTTTTGAGTTTGGTGTCGGGAGAATCCTGTACTCTTTTTTGTACTTCTTCCAACAACTCTTCTACCGTCAGCTTACCAAGGTCTACAATATTCGATTCAGTAGCCGGAGCAGTCATATTTTTCTCAACCGCCTCCTCTCCTGCTTCAGCACCCGCTTTTTTCTTTTTATCACTCTTGTTGCTGAGCGGCTGTGAAAGTTTGGATCCGTCGCGGTACAGGGCATTTGCTTTTAATCCCAGCTTCCAGCTCAGGTAATATGCATCGGCGA
>CAZGSG010000487.1:0-3826 GCA_964528095.1 uncultured Terrimonas sp. | reverse complement strand
ATAAGGTTTTAGTGTTAGCTTTTTTACTTGTAGCTGGCGTGGGATTATTTTTTTAAAAACTAATCGATCCTGATTAACCTTTCACTCCCCAGCGTCTGCCAGTAAAAATCTTTTCTGTAAAGCAGGCTTGTCGTAAAGCTATTGTACAAGCCGTAGTCGTCCTCCAAACTATACCGCTAATTAAGCCTGGTATTCATTAAGATATACCGGGAGGAGAGAATGTTAAAATAGCTTATTACAATGACAATTATTGAAAAATTAAAAACAGAAAATCTAGCTTAATTGCAGTAAGTAATTACCTGTATTAAGTCAGGTCGTTTTTTTATATGTATAAGCAAAGGCATGAGCCTTCTTGGATTTAAACCAAACTACTAACGATTTTTCTTGCACGGCCTACGTGCAAAAACTGCAAAAAAAACTGCCATTATGGGAAAGATCATCTTTTCTGAGATCAGGGACAGGCGCCGGATTAGCGGCAAAACCGGTTTTTTCTTCCTTTTATTTTTATTTCAGTTTGCGACAATGCCCTTGCTGGCGCAAACTATCACTGTGACCGGTACCATCAAGGATATTAAAGGGGATGCCTTGCAGGGAGTAAGTGTTGTGGTAAAAGATGTTGCCGGTACGGGTGTAACAGCCGATGCCGAAGGAAAATTCAGCATCAGTGTTGCCGGCCCAAAAGCGGTGCTGATTTTTTCACGTATCGGGTATGCCGATAAAGAAGAAGTGGTCGGCGACCGGAGAATCATTAACCTCTCCATGACCGAAGCAGCCAGCAACCTCGAAGAAGTGATTGTGGTGGGTTACGGTACACAGAAAAAACGTGATGTAACAGGGGCCATCAGTTCAATTACTGCAAAGGACATTGAAATGAAACAACCGGTCACCATCTTTGATGCCATCCAGGGCGCTGCTCCCGGTGTACGTGTATTGAGTACTTCCGGAGCTCCGGGTGAAGAATCAGGTATTACCATTCGTGGTATCTCTACACTGTCTGATGCAGGGATTGCCCCATTGTATGTAGTAGATGGTGTTCCGATGAAGAGTATCAATTCGATCAATCCAAAAGACATACAATCACTCGAAATACTGAAAGACGCGGCTTCAGCCGCTATTTATGGATCACGTTCCGCAAACGGCGTTATCATTATCACTACCAAAAGAGGTGATGAAGGCAAGCCGCAGATCAACGTTGATTACTTAAGAAGCTATAGCAGGCTTTCAAACAGGATCTCGCAGGCTAATAGACTGGAAAGACAGATGTTTGATCGCAGGGGCAATCTTGGTCTTGATCCCAAGCCGGATGATTCTACCGCTTTCAGCAAAAATTCCGATAATGATTACCAGGCATTAATTACACAGGTGGCTGTGCGTAACCAGGTAGATGTTGGAATAAGAGGCGGTACTAAAACACTGAACTATTTTAACAGTCTGCAATACCTCGATGAAACGGGAATTGTGATCAGCAGTTTCAATAAACGGTTTACACTTCGTACAAATGTGGAGTACAGGCCTTCGAAAAAATTCACAATGATGACCCGCCTGAACTTCAGTTACCAGAACAAGAACAATATCAATGAAGGAAACGTGATCCAGCAATCATTGCAACGCCCCCCGGGTATGGCGCTTTTCTTTCCCGACGGACAGTATATCTATTTCAATGGCGGACGCCGGAATCCATTAGCGGAAGCCTACCTGCGTACGAATATTTCTAAAATATACAAAGGAGTACTATACCAGGGCTTTGATTTGAATCTTATAAAAAATCTTACTTTCCACGCCGACGCGTCTGCTGATATCGAGCTGCAAAGAAGAAGTTTTTTCAGTTCCAAATTCCTGACCAGTAGTAATCCTCTTGTAAATACAGGACAGGATGAAACAAAATTGCCAATGCGATTCCAGGGAAATGCGTATCTGAATTTTAGAAAAACATTCAATAGCGATCATACTGTATCAGCACTGGCCGGTTTGAACATAGAAAAGAACAAGCTGGAAGAAATAAATATTGAAGGCTCCAACTTTGTTACTGAATCTGTAACTACGTTGAATGCCGCGGGTTTGTATAATCTTGCAAATCTTTATACACGGGAGGGTGCTTCTGCACTGATGGGTCTGTATGGCCGCCTGGGGTATGATTATAAAGGGAAATATTTATTCAATGCAAGTTTCAGAAGAGACGCTTCTTCTGTATTTGGCCCGGAGAACCGCTGGGGTAATTTTCCTTCTGTTTCCGTAGGCTGGAGATTTACTGATGAAAACTTTATGGATAAGATCAAAGGACCGTTGACTGACGGAAAGATCCGGGCCAGTTATGGTATTACCGGCAATCAGGAGATCGGCAACTATGATTCTTACCAACAACTTGAATTCGGTTCTTATTATTACAACGGAATAAGCGGCGTGCGCACCAGTCCAAGAATGGGAAATGCTGCATTGAAATGGGAAGAAACAGCACAGGCGAATTTTGGGATCGACCTTACTTTCCTGGGTGGTAAAGTGGCCTTCACTGGCGATTACTACATTAAGAAAACAACTGATCTTTTATATGATGATCCACTTCCTAACGAACTTGGTTACCCCGGTCGTGTAAGAACGAATAAAGGCGATATTCAGAATAAAGGTCTCGAATTAATGATCACTGCTTATCCTATCCGCACCAAGAACTTCAGCTGGATGACCTCTGCCAACTGGTCGATGGTGAGAAACAAGATACTTAGCATCCCTTCCGACTTTATCGATGATATCTGGTCGGTACAGCGCGGAGGCGAAGCAGGTAACTTTTTTGGATATAAATACCTGGGTATTTATGAATACGATGAATCCAATGCATATACAGACGATTATGCAACCCGCCTGATTCCTCAATTTCAAAAAGATGCTGAGGGTAATATCCTGATTCAAAAAAATATGAAACCTGTACTGCTTGGTTATACATTACCCGATGGTACTCCCTATACAGGCGCGGTAAAACAACTGACAGCAGCAGGTGTGGTATCGAAGGGTGGTGATGTGATCTGGGAAAATCTTCCTGACCCAACAAAAGGCGGTGCACGCGATGGCAATATCGGTAATGAAGACAGACAGTTCCTGGGTCATGGCCAACCAAGATGGAGCCTGGGATGGAACAATAGTTTTACCTATAAAACATTCTCACTTTCATTTAATATATATGGGAACTTCGGAGGTAGTGTATATAATGACAACCGGAGAAACCTGGCTTCTTTCTCCAATAGTAATACAACTCCTGATTCCTACTTTATCCATAATATGTGGAAATACCCAGGACAATTGACTGATGCCTACAGGGGTGGTGACAGAACTACAGATAATATGCGCCGCGGCGGTAGCCAATACCTGGAGAATGGATCATTCATACGATTACAGAGTGTGCGGATCGGGTACCAGTTGCCATCCAAACTATGTGCAAAAGCAGGTATGAAGATGGTGAATGTATTTGCTTATGGTACCAATCTTTTGACCTGGACGGATTACACCGGTTTTGATCCCGAAGTAGGTCAGAACAGTGTGATAAAACCTGGTAATGATCCAGGAAGATATCCCCGCAGACGTGAAGCAGGTATGGGACTTAATATTTCATTTTAATTAATCAATTTTATGAGAACAATAAAGTTTGCTGCTATTATACTTACAATGATTGCGGTTTTCTCCGGAATCAGTTGTAAAAAATTCCTGGATGAAAAACCGATCTCCACGCTTGCTCCGGAGAACTTCTGGAAAAGTGAAACAGATGCCACAAGCTGGATGGCCGGTATTTATAATACACTTCAGTCTACACTCAGTAATAACTGGTTTGACTGGGGAGAAG
>CAZGSG010000486.1:0-3838 GCA_964528095.1 uncultured Terrimonas sp. | reverse complement strand
TTTTATCTGACACCAACCCAATAGCGTTGGCTTGTTTATCAGTGAAGTCTGGAGTGTACAGCGTCAGTACTCGTGCCTGTAAATAATTGGTCATTATTTCTCCGGCTGCTTCGCCGCCCCATTCCATATCTATGTCTTTTAGATGAATGCCCTGCCAATTGCCCCGCTTTTCATCCACTCTAATTCGGAAAGCACCTTTGAATAGATCAGGCTTCAACGTTTCCCTGTATCCCGCAATCCATCGCTCCAGCAATTCCTTTTTGTTTTTTAGTGCTACTTTTCGTTTGTTAAGCGGGAATATATATCCTGCTTCCGCTAATCCATCTATTATGTATTTGATATTCCCTAACGCAATGCCTGTTTCCGCTGCTAATTGCCGGTACGTTCTCGTAATCGCATCAGGATTGTTCAACAGATGAAAAACTGCTTTTAATCCTGTTTTAGTAAAAGCCCTGTTTGTCACAGGTTTTGCGACCTTAATTGGTTTATTACCGTCTAAGAAGATGGTAGTCTGGCTATTGTTGATGAAGATGTTCCCGTTTGCCTCCAGGTAGGCAATTCCCTTCAATCGCAATTGATCTCTGGCAGGAGCGGCTATTTGTTCTGACACCACTAAAAGAGGAAACCGAAGATCTTTTGCTTTCGCAACCTGATCTACCTGAAAGGGTGTCAGGTGCTTTTTATACTCAACAATGAATTGCATTACCCGGTCTTGAAATACGATTCCATATACCATATTCTCAGCCTTCCCATAAGGCTGCCAGGTAACTTTCATTCCTGTTCTGTCCTTTAGTACTTTGATTGCTTGCTCGATTATTTCTGCCTTTTTGTTCATAAGACTAGCTTTGTTCACTTAGAGTGAACAAGTAAATATAGTGAACAAATTATTAATCTACTAATTTTCAATACATTAAGTGCTGCCAAAAATAATCAGTGTTCATTCAGGCGCTTTGAACGCAAACAACCTGTTCGGGGAAAAACGAAACCCCACTGAGTCTTCGGCAATAGTATCGGTTATACATACTAGTTCCATTATGCGAAGTTTGCACTTCATTGAACTATGATGTAGAGGAGAATTATTATCTATTGCTGGATGGCGGAAACCAGGTAGCAGGTTATTCCTTTTAGCATTAGATTCCTATTGTTATTTAGAGAAAAAACCCAGGCAAGCCTGGGGATCAAATGTCACGGACATAACTGAAATCCGTATCGGTTACACAAGCCCTCCCAATACAAAAACTTTCAACCAACCGGGGATTAAGATGCCCTCAACGACATGCTACCCAATTAACAGAAAATCGTATATTCGTTTGAAGTATAAACAATTAAGTTAATTCTTATCCCGTCAGATTCAAGTTGAAAAGCGCATGATCATAGCTGTAAATCAGAGAGCCCCTGGTTCAAGTTCAGCAGGTGAAGCTGGAAAAGCAGTTATGACAAATATAAAGCTGCTATTATTGTACTTGCCAATAAGGCCTTCTTACTAAAATCCTTCCTGTTCGCCCATTGCCTCATCGGCCTACCAAAACTATCAAACCCTTCTTCCCATGCCAGCTTCCAAAACTCCAGCAGTAAAAAACAAAAAGGCCGATCCAACAACTGCCGCTATAGCCATCGACTACCTCTCTTTCTTTCATCCAGTCAATAAATCTTGTGGTGATTATCTCTCTAAAAAAGCTTTTGAAGTTCGGTTAAAAAAACATGAGCTGCTGCAACAGTCAGGCGCAATCTGCCCGTATGTTTATTTTGTAATCAAGGGAATTTTGCGCGGGTATATAGTCGATAACAGGAAAAAGATAACTACCTGGATCACTTCAGAAAACCAGCTTATTTCTTCTATCCGGGGCTTTTTGCTGCAACAACCTACACCTGAAAATATCGAGGCGCTGGAAGATTGCCATCTATTGGCACTACACCATTCCGATCTGGATTATGCCTACCAGCATTTCCTGGAGTTCAATATAGTTGGAAGAAAAATCAGTGAATACTATTACACTTTTGCTGAGGACCGTGCATTTATTTGCCGGCTCAGTAAGGCAACGGACAGGTATAATTATTTCATGGCACAAAATAGTCATCTCGTAAACCGGATATCACTCTCTTACATCGCATCCTACCTCGGCATTTCTATTGAAACATTAAGCCGTATCAGAAGCCGCCAATCAAAAAAGAGCGCTAAAGTTCAATAAAGAGCAGGCCTTACACATTGCTTCACCAGCACTTCATAAACGAGTGAAACACTCCCTGCTATCGATAGCAGCGTTCGCATGCCCGCTATCAGGAGAGCTATTGATCGGATCTCTGCCTCTTTTGAAGCACCAAAACCGCTATCTGTTTTTGGCAATGAGATAGAAAAAGAAACATTCCTTACCTCATAAAATCTTTTATGAGACTCAGCACTTCATCAAAATTTGTTTCAAGCACCCAATGACTGCCATCCAGAATGTGAACCTGAGCATCAGGTAAATCTCTCTTGTAACAGAATGCCTCCTCCACCCTTGCTATTTCAACTTTGTCCAATCAAATAAATTCGGCTCCTTAGTGAAAAACTCAATGGCCATCGCGTTAAGTACCGCTGGTTTTTCAAAAACGATAAAGTGCGAAGCTGCAGGGATGATTCCTAGTTGACTTCCTTTGATAGATTGGTATAAGTGTAAAGCATGATCCAACTTTACAATGTCATTATCACCTTGCACAATTAGCACTTTACTTTTGATTTTTGCCAGCTTATCAGCAGGAACGATGACCGGCGTGGAGCACATCGTTCTAAAGTCCTTCGCGAATTTTTTCCACTTTTCTTTCTGCGGTGTTTTCTTCAAATGGGCATCGAGCCACCAGCGATACTCCTTCTCCATGATTTCCGGCGTGAGTTGGTCAAGGGAGGAAGTCACATAACCAAAATAACCAGAGGTGTCCGAAGCAGCGGCAAACGCAACTGCTTTCCTAACCTTGTCTGGTCGATCAGCCGCCATCAACAAAGCAACATTTCCGCCATCACTATAGCCGAAGAGATAGGTGCTGTCTAGTTTTAATACATCTATCAGCTTTGACAGGTAATCGGCCATCAGTTGATAGCTTACAGAATCACCCTGCTCCGAACGCCCTTGCCCCGGGCAATCAACAGCGATGACACGAAATTTTTTCGACAGCTCCGGAATAAGCGGCCCCAATCCTTCGATGGAACTTAGCCCGCCATGGATCAGTAGTAACGGAGTGCCTTTGCCATACTCTTCGTAATACAGCTTTGCGCCATTGATAGTTTTGTAACTTCCATTATTGGATCCATAAACAACTTTCGTTTGTGAAAAGCTCACACTGACATGCAATATTGCAATGGCAAAAAATGCCGCTATCAAATATTGTTTCATAACTATTTTATTGATTGGGGAATTGTGACATGTCTGCGTAGGCGATCTCCCATTGATGACCGTCCAGGTCTGCAAAACTGTGTTGATACATCCAGCCATGATCAGCCGCTTCTGCATAGATTGTTCCACCGAGTTGTTTTGCTTTAGCGACCAATTGGTCAACCTCCTGCCGCGAACCTGCATCCAGCGCGATCAAAACTTCAGTACTTTTTTTGGCGTCGCTGATGGGCTTTTTGGTAAAGGTGGCAAAGTACTTTTCTTGTAATAGCTGAGCGTAGATTGCGTCACTGATAATCATACACGCCGCATTCTCGTCAGAAAATTGCGGATTGAAACTAAAGCCCAGTCCTTCGAAAAAGGTCCTGGAACTTTCAATATCCTTTACGGGAAGATTGATAAAAACTTTGGTTGCCATTTGTCAGTTTTAAATTGTGATTGCATTTTGTTAGCACAAAGTAAACTTGCCAAAT
>CAZGSG010000485.1:0-3865 GCA_964528095.1 uncultured Terrimonas sp. | reverse complement strand
GGCTGGTGATAAGTTCAATCTACACCACTAGCGGACCCAGCCGACCTTCTATTTTACTAAATGTTCAATCCCCAACCCGATACATAGGAAAAAGGAGGTAGGCCTGGCGCGATGCTTTATAGAAAATCAATGCATTATACAAAAACATTGCACGACAGAGACGCAGTGCATTGCGTCTTTACACGCTGATAAACAGGGCCTTACAGCCAGAAAAAACGCCCTG
Organism: uncultured Terrimonas sp.; assembly: GCA_964528095.1. Taxonomy (GTDB): domain Bacteria; phylum Bacteroidota; class Bacteroidia; order Chitinophagales; family Chitinophagaceae; genus CAZGSG01. The sequence goes on along the minus strand of CAZGSG010000485.1, from coordinate 3,642 downwards.
TCTCCTGGTTTTCTCCGGGTATTCCGCAGGTATTCCGTGGGTCTACATAGGGAAGACCCACGGAATACCCACAGAAATCCAAAATGAAAACAGGAGCAGCCCCTGCTGAACCACTCCCAGTAATTTGCCTGTCAATACATTATCCGGGCAACGCATTCCCATTCACCTCCAAATCTCTACCTTTATATTCTAACAATCGCTACATGTACGACCCGATAAAATACAAAACCCCCACAGGCGCCCAACTCAATTGCAAAGGATGGATCCAGGAAGCCGCGTTAAGAATGCTGCTCAATAATCTTGATCCCGAAGTGGCTGAGCGACCCGATGAACTGATCGTATACGGTGGAAGAGGTAAAGCCGCCCGCAACTTCGAATCACTTGATCTTATCATCAAAGCATTAAAGGACCTCAATGAAGATGAGACCCTGCTGGTACAAAGCGGCAAACCCGTGGGAATATTAAAAACACATAAAGACTCGCCGAGAGTTTTAATATCCAACTCACAACTGGTCCCCAACTGGGCCAACTGGAAACATTTCGATGAGCTGGAGAAAAAAGGCCCGATGATGTATGGCCAGATGACGGCCGGCTCCTGGATCTATATCAGCTCACAGGGCATCGTACAGGGCACCTACGAGACCTATGCCGCCGCGGCTGATAAACACTTTAACGGCTCGCTGAAAGGCACGCTCAATGTAACAGCTGGCCTCGGTGGCATGGGTGGCGCGCAACCACTGGCCATTACCATGAATGGTGGCGTGGCCCTGATCGCGGAAGTAGAACGCTGGCGTATACAGAAACGCATCGAAACAAAATACTGCGACCTGTTTTATGAAAATATCGACGATGCTATTGACCGCGCCCTCGAAGCAAAAGAAAAAGGCGAAGCTATTTCTATCGGTGTATTGTGCAATGCTGTGCATTTATTGCAGCGGCTTATCCATCGCAAGGTGGTGCCGGATACATTGACCGACCAAACCTCCGCACACGACCCCCTGATCGGGTATGTACCGCATACCATCAACAATACAGAAGCCGTGCTGATGCGGCAGGAAGACCCGGAAAAATACATTGCGCTGAGTTACGATAGCATGAAACTGCATGTAGAGCTCATGCTTGAACTACAAAATATGGGCGCTATTACGTTCGACTATGGCAATAATATCCGCGCCAGGGCCAAAGAACACGGGCTTAGCAATGCCTTCGATTTTCCCGGCTTTGTGCCGGCTTATATCCGCCCTTTATTTTGTGAAGGCAAGGGGCCATTCCGCTGGGCTGCGCTCAGTGGTGATCCTGCTGATATCGCCGTCACCGATGAACTGATCGCCAATATGTTTCCCGACAACAAGGGCCTGCAACGCTGGCTCAAACTCGCCAAAGAAAAGATCGCCTTCCAGGGACTGCCCGCCCGTATCTGCTGGCTCGGCCAGGGTGAACGTGAAAAAGCGGGCCTCGCTTTTAATGAACTTGTGCGTAGCGGCAAGGTAAAAGCCCCGATCGTGATCGGTCGCGATCACCTGGATACCGGCTCTGTAGCTTCACCCAACCGCGAAACAGAAGCGATGCTTGATGGCAGTGATGCCGTAGCCGACTGGCCGGTCCTGAATGCGCTCGTGAATACCGCGGGCGGCGCCAGTTGGGTAAGCCTGCATCATGGCGGTGGGGTAGGAATGGGCTATAGCATTCATGCGGGAATGGTGATCGTGGCGGATGGCAGCGCTGATGCGGAAGCGCGACTGGCAAGAGTATTACGGAATGATCCGGGAATGGGAGTGATACGGCATGCGGACGCGGGGTATGATGTTGCGTTGGAGACATTGAGAAAAAATGGATTGGATATTAAGACAAGGTTGGGATGATATAAGGTTGTTTAAACAGCGTTTTTTGTAAATTTGAATATAAACAATACCTGATGGGCACACTAACATTAAACAAAAAGAAATTCATGGTTATCGAACAAAAAGAGTTTGATAAGCTGCAATTATTGGCTGCCCAAAAAACCGCACCAGTTAAAAAGCTTTCTATTTCCGCTGGAAAGAAACTTTCTTATAAACTCATTGATAAATGGGCCAAAGGAAAATAAGTATTCTGGAGACTGCCGCAACTGCAGTGGCGGAAATCGCCTGGTTTATTGAAAGTAAAGGAATGCCTGAAACTGCTAGAAGGTTCATAGATGAGGCGTATACTTTCTTTACTAAACTTGCAGATGAAAGAATAGAACATAAGCCATGTAGCTATGAGCAATGGAAGCAATTGCGTTATCGCTGTGTATCATATAAGAAAAAATATATGGTGGCTTATTTGAGTCAGGAAAAAGAGATTGTGATCTGCGATTTTGTGGCTGCTAAACTATTAAAATAATCATTCGGTTATAAAAAAAGCCGGTTGTAGTAGAGACGCAATGCATTGCGTCTCTACGATCTCTCCGATAGGTCCAACATTTAATTGATGTCGATGGCTATCCCAAAAGATAAAATAATGCCCCAAAAAAGAACACAACTCACGCTCTTCATAAACTCTCACGACTCATCCGCCATCGAAAAAATCCGCAAAGAATACAATCCCTTACAATACGCGTTAATCAAAAGCCATGTCACCCTATGCAGGGAAAACGAACTGGAACAACTTGAAAAGATCATCCACACATTAAACAACCTGGAACATCCCGGCATCAGCATCGACTTCGGTCCAGCGGTCCGTTTCTCAGCAGGAAAAGGTGTAATGATCCCCGCGGCAGGAGACAACAACCAATTTCAACAATTAAGAAAAATCATCCTGCAGGATGTAAAAGAGAACCAGGATCCACATATTACTTTACTACATCCAAGAAATGCAGTCTGCACAGACAGCATATTTGAACAGATCGAAAAAATAAAACTACCGCGTAACTTAACATTCAGCACAATCAGTCTTATCGAACAGGAAGAGGATAATAAATGGAATGTGTTAAGAGAATTTGAATTACGAAAGGGAAAAGCATAGCCCGTTCGGCTACTGTCTATAACCTGTTATACTTCTTCAATATCGCTTTCACCTGCTCATGTGGTAAAGCAAAAAAAGTATTGCCATCTTTTCCCTTCATTGTTTCTGCAGCCACGAGGGCATTGATCACGGCTTCTTCTGTTGCTTCCACCGTGGCTTTAAACACACGGTCCAGTGCCTCTTTCGTTAGCACATTCCAGTTCTCCATAGTGACTTTTTTATTGGTTGCCGGTGATTGGGTGCTAAATGCAAGAAAGATATCGCCTGAACCATTGGATGCAAAGCTGCCTGTTCGCGCAATACCCATCGTAGCTCTTTTGGCAACGAGTTTTAATTGCGAGGGTAATAAGGGCGCGTCGGTGGCTATGATGACGATCACGGAACCGTCCTTTTTTTTGGATTGATTGAGAATGGGTTTAGCGTCTTTGATCTCACGACCAACTGGTATGCCCGCTATCCGCAGATCATTCATGCCACCAAAATTGGCCTGCATAAATACGCCAACTGTGTACATAGCTGTATCAATCTTAATTACTCTTGAAGATGTTCCATTACCACCTTTAAATCCATAAAGCGCCATGCCGGTACCGCCACCTGTATTCCCTTCTTTTACGGGGCCGCTTTTGCTACTATCCAGTGCATCCCATACATCCTGTT
>CAZGSG010000484.1:0-3911 GCA_964528095.1 uncultured Terrimonas sp. | reverse complement strand
GTGACCAGCCTGAAGCATAGAGACTTCCATGCGTACGCACATTGGTTGAATTGTCCATCCAATACCTCGTTTTACTCCAGCCCAGAGAAATACTGACTCCTTTATATATGGGCATAGTGAAGCCATCTGATTCAACATGAGATTGCAATTGCAGATTAGGGGTGGTGGCAGATACGAAAGAGGAATGCCCGCCCACAGATATAGAAGGCCTGGCACCACCAGTAGTCATATTCGCTCCCAGCAAAGACATGTTGTAATATTTATCTCCAATTGCAATTCCGGCATCAAATCCGGCACTTATTGATTTGAAATTGGTTGAGAAACCCAGCGAGGCTGATGCATTCAGACCACTCTCTCCCAAACTACCGCCTATGCCGATACCTCCTGATAAATATCCTTCGCCATAAGGACTAACACCAATGCTTACACTGGCACCAACGGGGCTTTTTTCTGAATTGGTTCCGAGACTGAGTGATCCACCAACGCCAAATCCTCTGTAAGTATCCTGTGAAAATGAAAGCCCGAAGCCTACTGAAGCCGGTGTTCCGATAATACCCACATTTATACCAACAGAAAAAGAAGATTGCGTTCCTCCTGACCAATAGATCTGATTCCATGCCTGCGGATCCCGCCAATCATCCGGGAAACTGTTCACATTCCTGGAGATCGCCCCGGGATTGAGCGTCCAGCCCAAACCTACCCAACTTGCATCTTCATTGGGTTGTATGCCCGCATGATAAGACAGAGACAATGGATATCCTCCTTCCGGCCCGGGCACTTCGAGTAATGGAATATTATACGTTAAATCACCGGTCTGAAGGTTCACCATATCTGTGGTGTCTACCGGTTCAAAACTTGTAGCCTCAGGTACAGTGGGGCCTGAAGTCAATGCATAACTAACAGTAGGTGCCACTAAGTTTATGACCATTATGGACATGAAAATAGCAGCTACCATTTTACGGGAGCGCTTGCCACGCATCATAAAATTGTAATTAAAAGATGTAGAATAATTCTTAAAACTTGTTACTTGTCTGGATTGATGAACTTAACCATTTCATTGTTCAATACGTCAATAGATCTAACAGGAATCAAAGATGAGTTGTGATAGTATTGAATTTATAAACAGCGCAGCAGGTAGTGCGATGTATTGCGGGGGTGATTGAATTATCATAAAATCAGGCTAAGGATAAATTGTACAATTCAAACTTACAACTACTTTTGAAAAGCCAGGAAGCTGCAATATTTTATTAGAATAATTTTTTTGAACAATAAGTGGAAGTACCTAAGATCAACTGGCAGGATCGGTTTAGCCATAACGTTATGCCGCAATACAAGCTTGAATTATTTATTGGAGGAGAAGTTTCATTGAACCGGATGCAGCTGTTCAGAGAACAGAAAGTCCCTAAAACGCAAAAAGGCTCACATTACTGTGAACCTTTTTTTGCGGCCCCAATGGTCACAACCTCGAACCAGATTTTGGAGAAAATGAAGGAACTGGCTGCATTTTCTACAAATACATATAATTATAAAAAGCTATAAAGTTAGAGTTTGGAAATCCCTACCAAAGCGGCAACATTTAATAGTTCATCTACGTTGCCGCTATTTGCCAGACTCCCTTTACAATAATCCATTAGATTCTCACGCTCACACCCAATATTAGGAGCCATCCCCTCCAGGTTTTGTAATCGGAAACCCGTACTTGTCCACTTCACCATCATCATCTCCAGAATCAAAATATCTTAGTTCGCGCTTTGCGAAATAAGGATACTTAACCCAATAGGTAGTAATTGATTGATCCGTTTCATATAACAGCGAATATACAGGGTCAGTATGCTGACCAGTAATTACATTTTCAAATTGATGATAAGTATAAATCCGGTACGGTGCATTGTACATATAAAAGGTAGGCGTATTAATTACGAATACTCCTTCAACCTCGTAATTATTTAGACTAATTGAATTATCCTTATATTTTATTCGGAAATGTTCTTCAACTTCCGGTAAATGGTTGACAATCCACATGACTTTAGAAGCGATACGAGTATTGTAACCCTGTGGCCCATCCTCGGTGAATTTATCGAAATCCTGTTTCCAAGAAACCATATCATATCGCCCTAACAGATGCTTACATTCGGCAACCAGCACTTTTTGGGTAGACGGGCTGATGATCAAAAAATCGATTTCCCCAAGAGATTTTTCAAGAAGCGAAAATGACTTGGTTTTAGTGTGTATTTTTTTAAGACCACGATCATAATGCAAACCACATTTTTTGACTATTTTTTCTACCTGATCATCCAACCAGCCATCATGAGCGTTGTGCTTATCGCTCACATAATCTTTTATTCCTGAGGAATTCCCCCACTCGTTGGGAAATTTGCCCCACGGTATCGCATTTAAGGTGAGGCTGTACTCTGCCTCAACAATGCTGTAAATCCCGCAGATTAAGTGCTGCACACCATTTATCTCCCATTCAAGAAACGGTCGATATAAAAAACGGTTCAGTGAATATGGCCTTCGAACCGATTCGACCAGCGGCATTTTATTTTTTCGATTTAGAATAAGTCCTGAAAAAAAGAGTGCCACTGAATCGCTTAAAACACCGAAAGCGTTCGCGGCATCCATGATAAAATTGTGTTTATCGGCAGTTAAACAATCTGGTGGGGCTAACTCGAACTTGTTATACAATTCAGCTATGAATAAGGTTAATTTATCATAGTCAAAACCGAACGCGTTATGGATCGCGGCTTTGAAATCTTCAGAACTGGTTGGATCAATCACAAATTCTTCGCGTCCCCTCTCCATGTCCTGCGAGATATTATAAAACACATGATCAAAGTGAGGTTCTCTCACTTGCCTATACAGTCCCTGGTCATCAAAAGTCACCTGAGAGATACCTTCTACCATAGAAAACTCAGCAAATGATTCTGAAAAACCAAAGATCATGTCACCTAGATACAACAAGTCATTTAAAACTGGTTGAATGCGAAAGAAATAATCAGAATCTCTTTCTTCTCCACTTTGCATATTGATATCACATCCCTTTTCAAGAATCATCTTTAATACACGGCGGTAAATTGAAATATACTGCTTATCGATCCCATTCGGAAGATTATGATAATTTTCTGATGCCCGTAAATTGGTAGCCTGCTCATGTAAAGTAAATATTTCGCGGTAGAAAGAGAATGAAGTTTCCTTTTCACAAGTTTTCTCGAACTCTTCAACAAAATATAATTGGCAGAAAGTAAAAACTTCTTTTTGTATATCCGGAGGAAACGGTCCCTTACCAAACTGTTGAATGATACGGGCAGAAACAGTCTGACTGTACTTAGGCTCCGCATCTTTTTCTCCCCGCAAAATGGTGATTGTGTCGGTAATGTTAAATACCTGCATGACCAAAACTGTTTTTATCTTTTATTTCCTTTTGTCCAAGAAAACTTCGCATATTAGTCGCAAAAAATCACTTTCTGACAAAAAGCATTGCAATAACGCTCCAAGTAAATAATCCGTTAGTATATACCTGTGCATGGAAATCATGTCTTATGCATCAGTCCGGAGGTAGATTCCATAGCAATCCGCTTTTTGACAAGGTTAACTTCCTTTTATCGAACAGCTCCTTCATAATCATCCATACCTGGTCCGTCAATTGTAACGATCTTTGGAAACTTTTATCGGTCTTTGTAAAAAAACCGGTAATTGATACCTTTTCGACCATGACCACCTCGTTTGGTAGCATCCAGAACAATTTATTACTGAGGGAGAAATTTATAGTAATAGTTTTCAACAGCTCAGCTCGACAATGAAGTTTGTCTGAAAATGCCATAAGGAACTTGCTAACAGAAATTTCCCTTCCATAAGAATCGTTTAGTTTGACATTATACATACGCATTATTTCATCTTCGCCACCGATAGTT
>CAZGSG010000483.1:0-3927 GCA_964528095.1 uncultured Terrimonas sp. | reverse complement strand
GTGAGGCGGCTACAGCTACTGGCCTTAACCAGGATATCCTTCGCACTTTTGGACGGTAAGCGCCTTTTTGGATTTCCGTAAAAATGGAGTTTGAAACTGCTCTGTCCAATCGCTGGCCCGTTGAAAACTGATCCCATTCGGAGAGGGACATTAATTCATTTATTGATTCGGGGTGATCTTCGAAATATTTCAAGACCTGTTGCCGCTCTTCAGCGGTGCAGGTGTTTTTTAAAAATCGTTCAAGTAGTTCTTTTGATATCATTCCGTCGGTTGATATATATAAATACGTTTCAAAATGGCGGAACCCCCAACGCCGATACGTTTTTTTTTAAATTATTTTCCAATTATGACAGTTCCAATGGCCAGGACGAAGATCATGAAGTTGCGTAACTTCTTCAGCGCGATGGACAAGTGATTTTCCACTGTCTTTACCGAGAGGGAGAGTTCATCGGCGATTTGTTTATAGGAGAGGCCGTTGATGCGGCTGAGGACGAATACCTTTTTTCTGACGGGAGGCATCTGCTCGATGGCTGACCAGAGTTTTTTATTTAATTCGGTCGTTTCCATTCTTTCTGTTACGGTATGCGATGATACGTGATCGGAATGCAGCAGGAGGGAACCGGCTTTAAGTTTTTGCACGGACTGTTGCTTACGGATGAGGTCGATCAGCGTGGTTTGGGCGATGCGGAAGAGCTGGGCAGATATAGGGATCCCGGCCTTTAGACTGCTTCGGTATTCCCATAATTTGATAAACGTTTCCTGCACTGTTTCCTCGGCGAGGTATTGGGAATCGGTTTTTTTGAGAATGAAAAAATACAGCTTCTCATGATACTGTGTAAACAGTAATTCAAATGCTACTTTGTCACCCTGTTGTATTGCCCCCGAAATGTTTAGCACGTTTAATAGTATAATGCGAGAATAAATATACAATGTTTTATATCCGGATAAAGTATTGCCTGATTTTTTCCGTATTAAATTTTTATTACGAAGGAATCGGTGGTTGTCTTGTCAGAGGTTCGCATAACTGGGAATTATTCACCCGGTGCTTTACAGGTATACCTGTAAGCGCGGTTTTGATAAAACCAATTATAAGGTTGGAGGATATCTTCGGATTTTAACCTTGTATGAGGAATAAAAAAAATCATTGATCTGTGCCGACATCACATTGAATGAAAACAAAGAGCGTTGTTCTTTTCACAATGTTCAAAGTACTTATTTCTTTCTCAGGGTATTCAAAAACTCAATGATGTCGGAAGAACTTCCAAGAGATCTTTCTAAAATACCATTTTCATCAACCAGATACAGAATGGGATAACCGGGTATTCCATATGTCGTCTCTATATCTTTCCGATCGGCTATGACAGGATATTTCACTTTATATCTCTCCAAATATTTGATCACTCTTTCTTTGGGTTCTGATCCGAAAAAATTGATAAGCAGAATATTGTCCTTTAATATAAAGTCGGGTTGGTTAATATGCTCAGTAACCATTTGGGAGTACCCGCAATTGGTAGCCGAGAATAGGAGCAGCGTCTTCTGTCCTATGTACTTACTCAGTGAAATTTCAATATTTCTAATATCTGTGCCTTCGAAAAGCGGAGATTTCACGCCCTGCTCAAGAGGTTTTAATTTTTTAACCCTTTCAAAATAGTTCAATGAATATTTCACGGGAGTTGTAAACTCTAAACTCGTTTTTTTAGCTTTAAATACATAGTTATAAAATTTGTAGGTGACTGTTTGGGTCAGTTTGTTCTCTACATAATTTTTTCTTTCAAACCGGGCAATGGAATAATCCGGTGCAATATAAATGTGGTGCTTTACTACGATCTTCTTCCCTTCATATACCCAGTTGCTTTCAATACGGGAAAAATCGGCGTACAGCAATCCCGCCATAAGAGTGTCGTTTACATATGTCCATTCGTGATTTAACAAAGAAACCGGGCCATACTTTTTCAGTAAAGAGGATTTTAGATAGCCGGATTGGTTGACAGTATCTTCATAACGGTAATATGCTTTTTCATTATGCCGTACTTCTGTGAAAACCTTATTTTTATAAACTTCATCAATTGCTCCTCTCTTAGCGAAATACTCAAAATCAGGATTAGCCGGATTAAAAATGGTATAAGACACCGTATTCGAATCTATAATATCTACATCAGGGAGCGGGTAGTAGGCAGTCTGGGTATAGCTGACGAACTTTGCATTTCTATATTTTTGTTTGGTCTTCTCCAGTCCTGGATTGCCAGGGCCAGCATTTAATGCGAACCAAAAAAGAAGTAATTTGATCATTTTCAGAAATGGTTAATGATAGATAAACAAATATATATATAATTGTTTTTTTTAGACTGTAATAAATTAAATGCTTGCTCGTATGCAGATCGTATTGCCTCATTTTTTCAGGTACTGCAATTATTACGGCAATTCCGCTGCTTTTCCCTGGACTTACGCTCAGGTAATAAACGGGAAAGTAGTTATCAACGCTATTGGACCCAATAAATTAAAAATTGTCCATTGGCTCAGAGAATGGTTTAATCTTTCGTTGCGGGAAGCATTGGCAATGGGTAATCAGGAGACGATAGAAGTAGGAGAGGGTTGGTTATTGCATCTGCGGAAAATTACTGACAGATTGAGCGATCTCGGTGCTACCGTGCAGTTTATCTCGAATGATGAAAAATAGGGCCAGGGAAAAATAAAATCCTTTACGTGAAACCTAATAGAGTATGATACAGATTATCGACAAAAAAACAGGCAGTATTTACCTTACCGAAAATTTTTCTATAAGTCCAAATACTAATACGCAGGAGTTGATTGCAATAGTAAGCAAAGAAAAAATAGAAGCAATGGACGTCGGTGGAGGCACAATACAATATAAGATCCGGAACTTTCAGATTAACGATCACTTTTTTTTGTTTGACTTTTATTTTCATAAAAACCACCTCCGTTTTCTTACGTTTATACTCAGCGATAAACCTATAGTTAGCGGAAGCTGGAACAACTGGACCGAAAAAGAAGAACGAGAAAACAAAAAACGCTATGACAAATGGCTTACAACACAATTGGGCAGCTATAGAAAATTCAACTGGGGCACTATTGAAGCTTTATATAGCCCGCAGACAGGAGGTAGCAGTATTGCTTTGAACTATTTAGATCGGCAAGGGGAATAATGAACCAGATTTCAATACTTTTTAAATAATCTAATGAAAATACCTTTGTCAGACGACAAATCAGAAGGAGTATACACGCCCTAAATTATAGTTATCAAAATTAGTGACGATAAGATATTTCATAGAGAAGAGAACATAGCATGGTAAATCAGTTAACAGAAACAAAATTATTGTTTAAATAATTATGAAATTAACATCGGTCTTCAGAATCCTTACAATTTCAAATACTTTTTATTTTTATTGCCTTGTACCAACAATAAACCCCAGGTACTGGCTAAAGTATCTTTTATGAATTTGAAATGTAAATCTTCTTTTAACGAAAAGAACAGGGTATTGTTTTCCGACGCTAATAATTGTTTTTGCTGAGCGTTAATCTGATAATATAAACCAGGCCCATCTTGCGTAATAGAAATTGTATCGCTGCCGGGAAGAAAATAGGTCCCTTGATATTGCTTTAATAAACTGTCGGCAACTTTTTCCGGAGCTAACTTCAATAGCGGTTTTTGTGTTCTAAACCATTCTGTGACTCCAATATCGACTTTACTGAATTTTAAACTTTTTATTTTTCCGGCAGGATCGGACATGAAATTGACCCGTAGAAAATCCTTATCAAAAAAGAAATCATTATTGCCGGCATAATTCAAATTGTATATAGCGCCATTTGGTCTTTGAAAAATAAGCCGGCCGTTTTGCTCCGCAATATTTAACAGCTCACAGAACGGCAATTCCAGGTTCAGTGCCAGAGAAATTAGGGTATTAAATA
>CAZGSG010000482.1:0-3943 GCA_964528095.1 uncultured Terrimonas sp. | reverse complement strand
CACACCTGTTTGCGTATTGATCACATAAACACGATTGGTGTTGCCTATTCCATATAATGTTCCTGTAGCGGGTCTGAAGTCGATCCCTAATATTATTTCACCGCTCTGTAATCCGGTAATGGTAGTTTGTTGTGTGACTGACGCTACGTTTTTAGCATTTAGACTAAATAATACATTATTGTTGCTTAATGCATAAAATGCGAGATCGGGGCCGGCAATACTCCCATCAGGCATATCGCCGTTTTTGTCTTTTTTGCAGGATGTAAGCGTAAGGAGAGCAAAGACAGTGCATAGCGCACCTATCTTCATGATAAATGAATGAATTGATTGCATAATGAATTTTGTTTACGATAAATGAATGCTGGCGGATATACGGGACGGTGAAACCTGGAGTAGCCAACGATGGTCTGGCGGAGGGCTTGTTATCGTAAAGTAATGAGAAGAGGTGTAATCCATACAATAGCATGAAAGCAATGAAGCCCCTTCAGCGTCAAAAATCCCTTCCGGGGCTTGCATATAGGTATTGCTGTAGGTAGTATTTTTATCATCAAAGAAAGCTACGGCTTTCTTGTCTCCTTCATTGGCGTCGGATTGAGTGGCTTGCGTAATTTCTTTTATAAAAGCCTTTGCAGCTGTCAGCACAGGCGCCATCAGCCTGTATCCCATTAACAAAACAAGACAGAGGGCGATGCAGCTACGCAATTTTCGACGATATGTAAGTCCGGCTATCAAGAAGATATATTAGCATTTGCGGTTTCGTATACCTTACCTACGTAATATATGGGCAGTCAGTTTTTGAAATCAGGCTAATTAGATTGAGATAGAGCGATCGTTATTGTATGAAGCGTATTACCATACCTAAATAACTTTTCAAATGGATCGCCCCGAAGAAAAGCGTATAAGGCTCATCCCATGAGTCGATAGAAATGAAAATTGATTTATATTGAATATAAATCAATAATCGGCCAGTAAAATCAACTCCTAAAAGCAACATATAAAATGGACAATAAATTTTACCTGGATAAATTCAGGCAAGCAGCAGACCTGCTTGACAAAAAATTGCTTGCGAAAAAACAAATTGAGGTCGCAGTAGGTATATACCTGGACTCCGTCTTTTTGAAATTATATAAAAGGTCCTGGGCAAATGACTCCCCGGATCCGGTGACTGCAGAATCAAGGATCTTCTTTTCTATCTGGATAAATGATACAGCAATTAAAGAAAAGAAGATTCTCTATAATATACATGCACTGAAACTGAGAAAACTAAAAGGTTATTCAATAGAAAGCAGAAAGTTTGCTGATGCTTTCAGAACGCGGTTTAAAAGTCTTGCGCATAAATGGCAAAACATAAGCTTAACCTTCGGGCCACTTACTTTAATGGAGGGTTGGCTGACAGTTGACCTGGAGAACTTCCAGGATGAGGTGCTGGAACTTTGCAATAAATTTTTGGATACAGCACACCTGATTGACGACACACTTATCCAATTCAAAAAATAAAATGTTCTGAAAACAGGGAGCCGCGATACATCGGGAAATTTCTTCAACAAAATCAGCTAACAAACAACATGTACAACTAATCTACAAAGATGATTACATTTTAATTTTTCCGTATCGGCCTTAGCTCTCCTATAGGTGGTGGTGGTGGCTCAGGCATCTCATCCAGCATTTTATGGATTTCAGCGCTTATATTTTTGGCGTTCTCCAACTTTGCTACCGGAGTGATCTGGAAAGATAGTATTCTCGCAGTGGATGAACGCCTGGACAATACATACACCAATTCTGCCTCCAGAATTACTTTGTCTTTAAAAACGGTATACAGGTAATTGGTTTGGCTAAACTGGCCTCCGCCTATCATCTTTTCTTTTCTAAAAGTTTGTATGTCACTTATTTTTTTGATTTGCTGAAATATACGCAGATCGGCAGTATAATTGGCGTAGTCGGGAAACATGAGAGACAGTGATTGTCGGTCATGTGTTAACAATACAGATAGACTATCCGGGATGTTATCCATCCTGTTCTTTTCCTGAAAGCGGTATTCGGTCAATGTGACGCCTGCAATCGATTTTGTCATAAAGCCATACACTGCGGGGCAATTTTCAAACAAATAAAGCGAACACCCGTACAAAATCTTTTGTTGTTCGCTTGCTTCAAGCGGCGTCAGTAATCGGGTAGAAGCATTTCTATATTGTAAGTTAGCAGACGAAAGCCGAACACATTCTTTTGTTCCTTCATCGGAAGGTACTCCATTCCGAGATTTCGTTGCCTGCTCGGTCATGCATGGGCACATCTGCTGTGTATATAAGTCAAAAAACGTTTTATACTTTTCTACCAGTCCCGGTAACTCATCCCACCAGTGGTTACGAACGAAAGATTTCACCGTGCTATCAAAAAAAAGTTGAAGGGCGGAATCCACACCTATTTGATATTTCTCCTCCAATTCAGCGATTGCGCGCACAGCTATTTTATTATCTACCAACATAAAATTGTTGAGTGTAACATCAAGTCGTTCGTAGAAATTGGTGGCAGAATTTGTTGTAGCATATAAAGCAGCCAGGGAGTCTCCCCAGGGCCTGAAGTTGTGGGTTCTGCCGGCCTGTCCATATAGAGAGATAATGGAAATACTGCAGAGTGCAAGCGCAAATAGAAATCGCATATATGGCGAATGTAAAATATTATCAGCAATTGCCCAATGCCGTGCCTGCAGATGTATGGCTACGCCAACCGAGACGCAAGGCATTGCGTCTCTACATATAAACAGAAAATTTCTACATTACCTATTAATAACCGTATTTTACCAAATGAACAGCAATGAGGAAAATTATGCTTCCTGGCTCGATGCTGAAAAAAAGCAGGCCATGCTTGCAGCCATCATCGACTCTTCGGAAGATGCCATCATCAGCAAGACCCTGACCGGTCGTATCACGAGTTGGAACAAAGCCGCGGAAAAACTCTTTGGCTATACTGAGCAAGAGGTAATAGGCAAGCATATCAGCATCCTGCTTCCCGAAGAAAGGCTAAAGGAAGAAGACCTGATCATCTCACGGATCATGGCGGGTGATACGGTAGACCATTTTCCAACTGTCCGGAAAACCAAAGACGGTAAAGAAATAGATATTTCCCTCACCATCTCTCCGATCCGCGACAGGCAAAACAATATTATCGGCGCTTCCAAGATCGCAAGGGATATCAGCAAACAGAAGGAAACAGAACAAGCATTAAAAGATACCAATCTTGAACTGCAAAAGCTGAACATCTATAAAGACCAGTTCATCGGGCTGGCCAGTCATGAACTCAAAACACCACTCACTACTATACAGGCTTATTTCTCGCTTATCGAGCGTTATCCCGAACGTTCGGGTGAATTCACAGTCAAAGGACAGCGGCAACTGACCCGGCTCACCAACCTTATCAATGACCTCCTTGATGTGTCGAAGATCCAGACTGGCAAACTTGCCATACAACGCGCACCCTGTAGTTTGCTGGGGATGATCCACAATACCATCGAAGCCGTGCAGTCCTCCTCGCGTTCCCATACCATTGTACCAGAATTACCAGATGTTGATACTATTATAAATATCGACGAACTCCGTATCGAACAGGTGCTTATAAACCTGCTCACCAATGCCATCAAATATTCACCGCGTGCCGATACAGTCATTATACGTGCCCATACTACACCGGCAGACGTTATCATCAGTGTGCATGACAAGGGGCATGGGCTCACAAAGACAGATATCGGCAAGATCTTTACGCGTTTTTACCGGGTGAATAATCCAGACTCCGTCGCTTCCGGTCTCGGCATCGGCCTGCATATTTCGCAGCATATCGTAGCGCAGCATGGCGGGAAAATATGGGTAGAAAGTGAACCGGGTAAAGGATCGGTGTTTTATTTTTCCATTCCGGTGGAGGTAGGGTAGAGACGCAAATGCATTGCGTCTCCGCG
>CAZGSG010000481.1:0-3960 GCA_964528095.1 uncultured Terrimonas sp. | reverse complement strand
CTGCTTCTACATTTCGGTACGTTTTACTACTTTGCCCGAGGCGTTTAAAATGGTTATACTGATCTTTCCGTTAAGATCAGTCTGCGTTTCAACAGTAATTTTGTCTTTCGCGGGATTGGGGAAGAATTTGACTGTTGTATCCTGCATATTGCCGGTACTTATTTTTGTGACATCGAAAAGGGTGGTGTTTCCATCGATATCTGTTTGTGATAAACGATAAAAATTATTGCCTGTTATTGGCGCTGCATCTTCAAAAGAATAAGCCTGTCCCGCGGATTGATTCCCCGCCTTTACTTGTCCAATGCTGGTAAAATTTGTTCCATCCGCAGATCGCTCGATGGTGAAATGATCGTTGTTTTGTTCGAATGAAGTGGTCCAGCTAATGAGCACTTTACCATTTGCTCCCGCTGAAGCTGTATAGGATGTCAGCAATACAGGCAATACAGCAATATTGCGGGAATATTGCAGCATCCAGGAATAGATATTTCCCCCGTCAAAAAGCGTGGAAGAAGGATTGTAGGTAGCGGTCCAGGCATCGTGACCGGTACTACCGCCTGGTGATGTGGTTAATCTTGCCAGGGGATTTGGCGCAGGAGCCAGATTGATCTTTCGTACATATTCAGAACTATACGAATAAGGCACTGTTGGATCGGGGTCATTGTGTACAGCCCAGACCGGCAGGTTGGCATTTGCCATATTCCGCGCTCTTGAATCTTCGGGATAAGAAGCGCCTGCGATGGGCACAATTGCCGCGATCTTATTAGCGGTTGCAGTGGAGAGTCCGGCATATTCCCAAACAGGTGATCCGCCCATACTTAAGCCCGTAAGATAAATCCTGTTTATGTCTACCCTGTACTTAGCCGACATGTATGTTATGATTGACGCAACATCATCTGTAGTGGGCCAGCCCTGAAACTGTGGCGAGATCACAATGAACTTAAATGCCTGGGCATTTGAAGTAAATGAAACAGGAAACTGTCCCTGGTTAATAAGCCTTGGCGGACCGTTTCTTAATACAAGTGGTAAGTCGCTATTTCCATTTCCGGTTTCTCCAGACCCATGAAAAAAAATCAGCAAAGGATATTTGTCCGTTGAACTGGCATAACCCTGGGGTAAATATTCATAAAACCCACCCACATTAGGAGTTACTCTTTCCCCTGCCCTGGCAGTTTGAACCTGCGCATGGATGGTACTGGTCATTAACAGGGCAATAGCGCATACGAATATGCCTGCCATTGATCTTAATTGTAAAGTCATTGGTTGATAAAAGTTGAATCCAATAAATAAATGAATGGCAAACCATGCCTGTATAAGGCATAGATTTTTCAAGGGAGGGGAGTGGGTGAATTTTCAGGACTTGTCAAAAAATGCTAATATCATGCCAGCGTCTTAAAACATTATTAATAAAATGCAATTTTAAGGCTGGTAATTCTACGATAAGATGGCATGCAATCGGGGAATAAAAAGGAAATAGAATACTTAATTACCTTTTTTCCTTGAGATTATATTTCCTGGTTTGATAGCCTGCAGATGGTATTTTAAATACTTCTTTATCGATAGGCTGCAGGGAAATACTCTCCGCAATATACGTGATCCTTCCATTCGGATGAATATATTCATATTGTAAAACAGTGCCCGGGATACAGGAAAAGACGGGCTCTGCCAATGCAAGGGCCGGCTGCATGATCGAGTCTGTATAATAAACGGAAATAGTTCTTTGATCAGTAAGCGTCAACACCGCTTCCTTACAGGGGTACCCCAACAATTGCCTGTCTTTACCCGTAAACACACAGGTAATGCCCTCATACTTATTGTTATACAACTTCCATTGGTCGGCATTGAGATAAAATTTATGTTTGTCTTTGCCAGACTCTTTTACTACTGCCGCTGCCTGTTCATTATTACCCGGAATAAAAAAAATACTTTGTGTACGCATTAAACTAACCAGCCTCACCCGTACATTATTTTCATTTACAAAAACTGTTTTCTTTCCACCATTGTAGGTTTCTTTTATATCCTCTGCTTCTTTGCCCTGTACATTTATCGAATAGGTAATGGTCAGGTTTACTGGTACCAGGCTGTCCTGGCTGAACAAGGTAAAGGTGCCGGCAAACAATGAATTGCCCGTAATCATACAGCTCAATAAAACGATCAGCAACAACCTGGCAGGAAACATAAAAAGAAATGCAGTTTATAGAATGAAAGAGCCATTTAATTATTTATCAAATATAAAATCAGCAAGGTCGATCATATCGACAGGATTTTTATCCAATTTTTTATCAAAGTATTTCGCGTCAGCTTTTTGCCAGCCAGCCAGTTTTCTTTTTTGTTTTCTTGCCTTATGTGTCGACCTGCCATTTCTTTTTACCTGGTACATTTTTTTCATCATGCTTCGCATTTCCCTGGAAATGTTAATAGAGGTATACATGTCTGTCCGGATAAGCGCTTTTTCTGTTGATGTATTGAGCAGGTAATCCGGAACCTGTTCATAAGTAAAAGACGCAAAGGTCGACAGCAGGTCATCATCTACCAGCGGGAAAGTTGTTTCACCGATATTAATATTATTTGTATAAAAAAAGTCGTTTGGTCTTGCGGTCCATTTTTTGCGACGATGCACAGGCGGCGTTAGGTTTGCAATTGAAGGCGAACTGTCTTTCTTTTCTACTATTGGTGTTTCTATTATTTTCTGGGGCTCCGGAACCGCGGCAATTTCATTTTTGGTTGGTGAGCCTGTGATGGAATAGAGCGCCCAGGCGCCTGCGAGTGCCAGTACAGCGGCGGCGGCGGCAACATACCGGTAACCATTTTTCCGGGAAGAAAGGCTTATTATTTTGCCCGGTGTTTCAGTTTGTGCTGGTTGATCTTTTAGCTTAGAAACTGTGAGAAAAGAAGGAGGTGCTACTTCATATTGCGACAACTTTCCGAACAATGACTTTAATTCATCATCCTTTTCCTTATTGATCCGGTCAAGGATCGCAATAAGCAATTCAGGCGGAGGGTTTACCTCATGTTCCTTTAGCTGAAAAAATATGTCATTTTCTTTATCCAACTTCCTGTAGTAATTTTTTTAAATACACCCGCGCTTTATGTAATTGTGATTTGCTTGCATTTTCTGTTATTTCAAGCATCTCCGCTATTTCTTTATGACTGTAGTCTTCTATGATATACAGGTTAATTATAGTCTGATAGTTAGCAGGAAGTTTTTGAATGATTTTCATCAGATCATCCATCGATAATTTGCTAAACCCACTGAGACTGTCGGATCTCACGTCTATGGCCGTCTCTATATCGGTAAAAAGAACTTTCTTTTTTTTGATGGCGTCCAGGCAGGTTGTAACAAATATGCGGCGGGCCCATCCTTCAAAAGATCCTTCATTTCTGTAACTGCCAAGATGCCTGTATAATTTGATACAGCCATCCTGAAAGAGATCGTTCGCTTCCTCAGTATGCCGTGCATACCTGAGGCAAAGACTATACATCTTGCCAGATATCCTGGCATAGATTTCGGCAAAAGCAGCATCGTCTCCTTCTGCCGCTCTCTTTAATAAGACGGGGGGGAAAGTCAAAACGTCGCCAGGTGATTTCATATTAATTGCAAATATCTTGCTTTTGATCAATCTCAGGTATATGTACGATTATTTTTAAAAAACAACGAAATAAGAGAAACCTCTTATCCATATTCTCGTCTAGCCAATTGACAACATTGTACTACCAGCCCTTGCGACTATGAAAATGTCAACACAATAGCAGGAATTATAAAAGCCTGCTGAGTTGTCATTAACAAACACCAGTTGTCATCAGTTGATTTGCACTACCTTAAGGATTTCCTTAGGGTAGTTTTTTGTGCGGGGTGGTCTTACTTCGATTTTAACACGGAGACACGGAAAAAAATGGGTCATTCTTTTTTTCCGACAATAACTCTATTACTGATTATTTACTCCCGTTTGACCTCAAAATATG
>CAZGSG010000480.1:0-3960 GCA_964528095.1 uncultured Terrimonas sp. | reverse complement strand
AATTGCTCAGGTTTACTTTCTATCGCTGCGATTCCTTTTTGCTTAAGGGCTACCTTAACGCTTGTATCTTTTTTGTCAGGTGCATTTTGTCGTTGTGTTTTTAGTTCACGCGTCGATGAAATGTAGCGGGCCTCGTTGCCCGCGTGTATTTCAACAGGGTTCCCATCTTTTTCGTGTATAGAAACCTCCCCTTCCGTTACGCTGACAAGGATCGTATCGTTGTTGCCGGAAGTTTTTATACTAAACCGGGTTCCGATGTCTTTTATCACCAGGTTACCTGTCTCTATCGCCAATGAACGCATAGTATCATGGACAATAGAAAAGGAAGCCGAGCCTTTTAAACGTATTGTATGCCGGTCTTTTACTAGAAGTTGCGCTCCCGGGAACAGTACGACTTCCGAGGTGCTGTCAAACAGTATTTTTTTTTCTGTTGCACCAGCCGTATACAACTGGTAATCCGGCCCGGTGATCTGTTGGTCCCCGTGGAAAAGAACCGCGGCCACGGCTATTACAACCAGCGAGGCGGCGATGCCGGCAGTCCACTTAAGAAAATTCACTCTTTGAATGCGGCCGGTAAACCCCAGGTTTTTTTTAATTTCCTTCCACGCCGGTTGATCGTTGGATTCGGAAGAATGAGGATATCCGAAGACCATGCAACAGCGCGAAAAATATTGTTTATTCGCCGCGGACAGTTCTCTCCAGTCTTCGAGTGCCATGGCTTCTTCCGGCTTTGCCTCGCCTGAAAGAAACCTTGCAATACACTCATCGATTTCATTCTCTTCAATCATGATACAGCAAGATTATTGTGAACAATAATGGTAAATGTTCGCGCAACGATTCGCGTAATATTTTTAAAGCCTTACCCATCTGGTTCTCTACTTTTTTTTCCGGCAATGAGAGTTTTTCTGCGATCTCACGGTACTTTAAATGTTCAAACCGGTTCAGCATAAATATTTTCCTGCAGAGTTCCGGCAATGCACCGAGCGACCTGTGAATCAATTGCTGCAATTCCTTTTGTTCCCCTTCAGGCAGTACGATCGGCGTTGAACGGGTTGCCATAGTTTCTTTTGCATGGGCCTGTTTTACTTTTTGGTGCTTTAAAAAGTCAAGACTGGCATTATAAACTGACCTGTACAGGTAAGCCCGGCCTTCCGCGTCAGGGAATCCGGATTGTTTGACCCGCCAAAGGGAAACAAATACCTTTTGAACGATGTCTTCTGCTTCGTCCCTGTCCATAACAATCGTTTGGCAGTACCTGAGCGCCGCAGTATGATACTTCCTGAAGAATGCTTCAAATGATTTTTTCCTATGAGCCTGGTTATCCAATTTGTGACTGATTCTATTGCTGATAAAGGTCTGACGCAGATACCTTATTGTTAAAACGACTTATACAAACAATACCCTAACTGGTAATTAAAAAATCTACACGTTTGCACCACACACCAAACGGGAATAGAACAACATCTGATCATCTTTTAAATGTCTTATTTAAGAAAGATGTCGGAATACCTGTTTTATCGGTATCTGTATCAATAGCTTCTGTCGTATTAAATTAAAAAAATCTGTTAGATCAACACGCTGAATAAAAAATTGAAAGTCAATCAATTATAGATTTATTTTTACTGTTGCCTATAACAGATGGTGAGAAATGTATTGCAAAGGATACGGGCTGGAATTGAGGTCACTGTGATTGAAAAGAAAAATAACAAATGGAAGATAACTCCTATTCGGACAGAATCACCGGAATAGTAAACAGGAGCCGGAGCTATATAGAGTTTATTTTATGCATAATGCTCTTCCCTTTGACCCAATATAGACAAAATGAATTGACATTCAAATCGATAAGTTAGCAAGAGACCTTAAATCAATTAAGAAAAGGCTCGAAAATTAATGGATCTTTATAAAAATCGTAAATCTCCTTTCTCACAAAAGAAATCTCCTATACAGACCTGAGGTTTAAGTCCGCTTTCAAAGATCTAACCATACTATTTTTTCAGGGGGCCACTTGGTAACCCTTTCTTTCTGATGATGAAGGAGCCAATCTGTTTGTCCATCTGTGTGTTATGGATGTATATTTTAAGCCCTTGGCTCCACAGCTCGGAAGCAG
The DNA here is from genome assembly GCA_964528095.1 of uncultured Terrimonas sp. Taxonomy (GTDB): domain Bacteria; phylum Bacteroidota; class Bacteroidia; order Chitinophagales; family Chitinophagaceae; genus CAZGSG01. Next base: position 1,853 of record CAZGSG010000480.1, on the reverse strand, counting down.
TTGTAACTGATATCATTGATCTGACAAGTTTGCAGTTCCCAAAAATCATATTTTTTAACGATTGCCCAGGCTTTTGCAGTCATCTACTTTTATCATATAAGTTATATATATGAAAAAGCTGATCCTTTTTGTGATGAATATTGTTCTTGTTGCATCCGCTTTGGCCCAAAAGCAGGTTTTTGATGTATTGAAATATACAATACCCAAAGGCTGGAATAAAACAGAAATGTCGCAAGGCATACAACTGTCTACCAAAAACGATGGCAAGGGAAATTATGCAACTGCTATTATTTTAAGTTCGGCAGCTACCACGTCATCGGCACAGGAAAACTTTACTAACAGCTGGGAAAAATTGGTAAAAGGCACCGTGGCTGTTTCCGGGCAACCAACCATGCAAGAGCCTGCTACTGAAAAAGGATGGGGCATTTTGTCGGGGCAAGCCAGCTATACCGATGGCGCCAATAAAGGATTGGTAACCCTGATAACCGCTACAGGAAACGGCAAAATGGCGAATGTGGTAATACTGACCAATACCGATAAATATCAAAAACAAATATTGGATCTTATACAAAGCCTGGACTTGAATGAAGCTGCAATTGCACAAAGCAACAATACAAACCCAACTTCGTCAACAAGCGCCGTAACCAGCTCAGCAAGCAAAGATATTTATTCAATAACTGTTCCGCCTACCTGGAGTTTAAATGCAGGAGGAAATACTTTAACGTTAGAAAAAAATACAAATACGGGAACAAGAATTATTGAGTTTATGAATATGGTAAGCTCATCGGGCAGTTTAGAAAAAGATATGGAGCATATTTTCTTTGAGGTCTTTGATGGTTGGAATTTGTATAACAGCGCCAACAATCTTTTATTTGAAAAAGGCGATCATGAAAAAGGAGTTACCTGCCAGGGCCTTCCTTATTATATGCTAAGCAATAGTATTAGTAAAAAAGAAGGAAGTGATGTTATAAAAGGCACTGTGCTGCTTATACAGGTAGGGGCAAACGTAGCCATTATTAATTCGGCAGATAAGATACTGGGTAGTGAATCTGAAATGGCTTTGCATTTTCTTTTATTCAATTTAAGAATAAATGGTGTCGCAGAAAGAAATGTGGATTATAAAAAACAACTGATAGGTACATGGGCCTCAAGCAGTGGGTTATATGGTAATAGCTTAAGCACTGCTACCAGCTACACTGCAGATGGAGCATATTATGCGCTTACACAATCTTCTTACACGGTGGGGTATGATTATTATAATGACCAGATTAAGAAAAGTCAATTTAAAGGCAAAGGTGTATTTAGCTTAAAAGGTAATGTACTGGAAAGAAAACTTGGTTCTGGTACAGCTACAAAATACTTCATTAGATTTTATTCAAGAAAATATGGTAATAATCCGTGGGAAAATCTGATGAGTTTATATGACGCTAATTATGATAAAAACAAAATAGAAACAGTTCTTCGTTTTCATAAGATCTAAAAAATGTTTTGCATCTAGATCAAACACTTATACAATGAGAAAAATAATCTTACTTGTCACTACCACATTCTTTATAGTATTTGCTTTTGCTCAAAGACCTTCCAAAGAACAAATGGAAGCCGATAAAAAGAAAATGGCAGAAGCCATGAAAAAATTGAATGAAAAAACAGCCGGCATGAGCCCTGATGCGAAAAAGGGATATGACAGTTTGCTCAATAGCATGGGCGTGGGGCAAAAAATGAATAATGCCATCAACCAGGTAAATAGCAACCAGTCTTCCACAAGCGGTAGCGTTGCAAAGGGCCCTGTTCCTGCAAAAAACACTAAAGCAATCGCAGGTATTGCCCACACACCTTACAATGGAAAACTTGAA
>CAZGSG010000479.1:0-3969 GCA_964528095.1 uncultured Terrimonas sp. | reverse complement strand
TTTTTTGTGGTAATGGTTTTTTGTCCTGGTGTAGTAAACAATTCAAAATGGATTTGTTTATCAGTCATTCCAAGACTTTTTAAGAAATCCCTGGTGGTAAAGATCATTTCTTCCGGCCCACAGATAAAACTCTCATCGAAAGAGGCAAAATCGATCAGTTTCGAGAGTTCTTTCAGTTTTTCAAGATTGATCCTGCCAAAATTGATTGGCGCGTCTGTTCTTTCCCGGCTAAGTATATTGATGAAATTAAAACGTTGCAGGTATTTATTCTTCAAGGCCTCCAATTCTTCGAAAAAAATAATAGAAGCGCGGCTTTTATTGCCATACACCAGGGTAAAACTGCTACCTGGTTCTGTCAGCAAGGAAGTTTTGATAATGGAAAGTACAGGGGTTATGCCGCTTCCAGCTGCCACTGCGAGATAATTTTTCTTATGGGAGGGATCAAGCGTTGTATAAAACTTACCTACCGGCTGCATTGTTTCCAGTGTATCACCTTTTTTCAATTGATCATGGGCGAATGCAGAGAATAGACCGCCGTCCACCTTTTTTATCGCGACCTTCCACTCATTATCCAACGGAGAAGAACAGATGGAATAGGTACGCCTGACCTCTTCACCATTGATGGTCTTGCGCATGGTAAGGCTTTGCCCCTGTCTATAGGAAAACGCATCCTGTAAGCCGGCCGGTATTTCAAAACTTACCGATATACAATCAGCCGTTTCTTTTTTTATCTCTTTAATGACAAGCGGGTGAAAATGAAGCGACATGCCTAGCCTTGTTTTTGTAAACCATTGATCATGATCATTAACATATTTTCTTCCAATTCTTCAGCACTGATCTTTGCTTTACTACGATGCCAGCTATCGATACCGCTCATTGCGTGTAGCATGATCAGCACAGCTGTAGGGGCGTCTATGTTCTTTATTTCATTTTTACGTATCCCATCTTCTATGATCGCCGCAATTCGTTTACGGTAAATACGTCGCTGGTTCTGGAAATTAGACAAATAAGGCTCTTCCAGGTGTTTCCACTCCCGGTCACTTACATATACCTCTTCATAATGATCGATCATTTGCCTGATATGGAACCGGAGCAGGGTTTCTACCTTTGCGATAGAAGAAATAGCCGAGGCCTCGATACTCTCGATATTCGTGGTGAACCGGTTTGCCACGTCAAAACATATTGCTTCCAGTATCTCATTTTTGGAGCGGATATGATTGTAGAGACTGGCAGCTTCAATACCAACTGATTCGGCGAGGTCGCGCATAGAGGTGGCGGGGAAGCCCTTTTCCCTGAACATGACCGATGCTTTGAGCACGATCAGGTCTTTTTTGGAGGCACGCTTTCGTTTTGCTTTAGCCATACCCAAAGATAACACCTGTTTTAGTTTGCCGTATGTAATTCGTGTTTAAATTTCATGTAGGTTTGCACGCCTTTGCCAGCCGGTTTACGGGCATGCAGGTCTTCCCGAAAGGAGGTTTGCCGCCAAATGGTTCACCCGGCTGCGACAAAACATTAATTGGCAATTATTAATCTAAAATCAGCTTTCATGTCTTTGATCTCGGTAGGCACCATGGCCTTTGATGCAATTGAAACCCCTTTTGGTAAAGTAGACCAGATCGTTGGCGGGTCTGCTACTTATGTTGCCTATGCTGCCAGTAATTTTGTAAAACCTATCCACCAGGTCTCTATTGTGGGATATGACTTTCCGAAGGAAGAAATGGCCGAATTGAAGAGCAGGGGAGTGGAATTGGAAGGTGTAGAAGTGATTGCTGATAAAAAATCGTTTTTCTGGAGTGGTCGTTACCATGAGGACATGAATAGCCGTGATACATTGATTACAGACCTGAATGTATTGGCCGATTTCGACCCTAAATTGCCGGCATCCTATCTTTCTTCTGAATTCCTGATGCTTGGTAACCTGGCACCTGCGGTACAAATAAGTGTGATCAACCAATTGAAGAAACGGCCTAAGCTGATCGTAATGGATACCATGAATTTCTGGATGGAGATTGCCATGCCGGATCTGCAGAAAGTATTGAAAATGGTAGATCTTTTAATGGTGAATGATGCGGAAGCGCGTCAGCTTACAGGCGAGTTTTCTTTGGTAAAAGCTGCAAAGAAGATCAAAGCAATGGGCCCCAAATACCTGATCATTAAAAAAGGAGAACACGGCGCCCTGTTATTCCACGGCGATGAAGTATTCTTTGCACCAGCTCTGCCCCTGGAAGAAGTATTTGATCCGACTGGAGCTGGCGATACATTTGCAGGCGGCTTTATCGGCTTCCTTGCCAAAACCGGTGATATATCTTTTGAGAATATGAAAAGAGCGATCATTGTAGGTTCTGCAATGGCCAGTTTTTGTGTAGAAAAGTTCGGTGCTTCAAGACTAAAAGAAATTAACCAGAAAGACATTAACGCAAGGATACAGCAGTTTCAGCAATTGGTGAGTTTTGAGATAGAGCTGGGATAAACAGGTTCGTGCAACAACATTATAAACTCCGGGCCAGCATTGACCCGGAGTTTATATTTTATACCCGACCAGCATGAAAGACTATAAGCTTATTTCACTGAATTAACTATTCTTGCCTGTTAGTTTGATGATAACATCTTTATACGTTTCTCCCACCGGTAATTCCATATCCTGGATGAAAATGCTGCTTTTCCTGACAGAGCTGATGCTTTCTACTGAAACAATATAGGATTTATGGATACGGAAAAAAAGGCTGGCTGGCAATTGCTCTTCCATTTCCTTTAACGTCATGCGGGTAATAACCGGTTTAGTATTATTTTTCAGATGAATCTTCAGGTAATCTTTCAATCCTTCAATCCAGGCGATATCATGAAAAAGTATCTTAACAAGGCTGTATTCGACGTTGACAAAAATATAATCATGTTCAGGTAAACCCACCCCTGGTTTTACTGGATGTTTTAACTGATGTAGTTCCCATGCTTTGTTACAAGCAGCTATGAACCGTTTTAATTCGACGGGTTTGACCAGGTAGTCTACCACGTTCAGCGTATATCCATCCAGGGCAAACTGTTTGTAAGCGGTGATCAGGATCACCATGGGTTTTTGGGCCAGGGTTTCGATGAACTGGAGTCCCGTCATTCCCGGCATTTGTATGTCGATGAAAATAAGATCCACAGGATGTGCCTGCAATACCTTCATGGCTTCAAAAGCATCGCTGCATTTAGCGACCAGGTGAAGGAACGGTACCTTGCTGATATTATCTTCCAGCAGCGAGAGCGCCAGGGGCTCGTCATCTATAGCAATACATTGAAGCATTAGCGGAGATTTAATTGCAGGGAAACAATATAACGATTATCATTTTTTGTGATCATCAGATTGTGTGCTTTATTATATAATAAATTTAAACGTCTTTTTACATTGGCTAAACCAATGCCAGAGGTTTTGTCTTTAATCTCTTTTTTCGTTTCATTATACTTATTTGATACTGAAAACTGGAGCGTATTTCCCCGAATGTTCAGCCTGATATTGATTTGAGGATCTTCAATAAGACCAATTCCATGTTTGAATGCGTTTTCTACAAAAGGAATAAGCAGCATGGGCTCTATTTCAAAAACATTATTACCATCGGTTTCCAACGAAGTAGTGACAGACACTTTATTACCAAATCTTTGTTCCTGCAGATCGATATAACTTTGTAAATAATCTATCTCCGTTTGCAGCGATACTTTTTCCTCATTTGTCTCATAAAGCATATACCGCAATAAAGAAGATAGTTTCATCACGGTTGGCTCCAATTCATCGCTTTTCAGGCGGGCAAGTGCTGTTATATTATTCAGGATATTGAATACAAAATGCGGGCTTATCTGCGAACGGAGGAAGGATAGCTCCGTTTTTAAAGTCTCTCCCCGTTTTTCCTGTTCCAATTTATCATTTCTCGATTTATCACTGAGCATTCTATAGGCAATACTCGCGGCAATCGTAAGAACAAAAGTAGA
>CAZGSG010000478.1:0-3976 GCA_964528095.1 uncultured Terrimonas sp. | reverse complement strand
CCTGAAGTAAGGCATCACCTGATTACGTCATTGAAGGAAGTATTGTTTCCCAAAAAAGTATTGGATGAATTCCAGGTTGCTGGTGTATTTGTAAACTGGTGGAGCAATGTCAAGTATGACCTGAAGACAATTGCCACGATAGGTTGGAGGCCAAGCATAGTACCGAAAGAGTATTTTATTGAAACCTATTTTAAGGCAGAACAGCAAGATATACTGCAAACTGAAAACCGGATTAACGAAAAAGAGGCAGCGTTGCAGGAAGTCCTTGAAACAGTAGAATACGAAGCGGAGGAGGATGAGGAAATAACCGCCAGGCTAATCAAAGACTATCTGAATGCACAGGTAAAATCGTTAAGTGAACAGGAAGGGGCAGAACAGGAAGCGGCTGCACTGAAAGAAACATTAAAAGGAATCAAAGACATAGAATCAGTCGTTAAAGAGGCCAAGACCCAATTGAAGGTACAACAGGCAGATTTGGAAAAGAAGATCAAATTTAAAATGTATGGAGTGGACGATGAAAAAGAAGAACTGAAAAACCTGCTGGCGAATAACCAAAAGCGATTGGCAGAAATGGAGGCAGCCGGAGAACCAGCAGACAAAAAACAAAAGACGGCTTACAACAAAACACTAAAAAACCTGAAAGAAGACAATGTCAGGATTAAAGAACGTATAGCCGGGTTGGAAGCCTTCCTGGAAGGTATTGGCGGCGTAATAACCGCTGAAGAATGTAAAACCCTTATCCTGCAAAAGCACAACAATTTAATACAGCAGGAATTAATGAAATACCTGAATGCTGAAAAGCGGAAACTGATTGCAGGCATTGAAAAGTTGTGGGATAAGTATGCCGTATCATCACAGCAATTGGAACCCCAACGGCAAGGATCGTTGGATAAACTGAATGCGTTTTTAACTGAGTTGGATTATTTGAAATGATGAGAAGCTTGCAAAAGAAATATTTGTCAGAGATATGTAAAGTTAACTACGGAAAGTCCCCAAAGGATGTTCTTTCAGAAGAAGGGGAATTCCCAGTAGTCGGTACTGGAGGCATTGAGAAATATGCTGACGAGTACCTATATGATGGCGAGTCAATAGTGCTCGGAAGAAAAGGTACAATTGACAAACCAACCTATATCAAGGATAAATTTTGGGTTATTGATACGGCGTTCTATTTATCGGATTTCTTAGATGTTAACGTTAAATTTTTGCATTACTCATTTCTTTTAAAAAATCTCAAAGTTCTAAATGAGTCTACTGGCGTTCCTAGTGTTTCAAGAGATAATTTGTACAGATTAGAATTTCTAATTCCATCTTCCAAATCAGAACAAACCCGCATAGCCGAAATCCTTAGCACAGCCGATGCAGCCATAGCCCAAACCGAAGCCCTCATTGCCAAATACCAGCGCATCAAAACCGGTCTTATGCAAGACCTGCTTACCCGTGGCATAGATGCCCACGGCAACATCCGCCGTAAGGCTACGCATAAGTTTGTGGTTAAAAATGGCATTGAAGTGCCGGAGGAGTGGGAGGTGGTAAGGTTTGAAGAGTGTTATAAAAATCCCATCAGAGATTTTGGGAGTTTTTCTTCAACGAAGTTGATAGATTTTCTTGAAGAAGGGATACCATTTATAAAATCTGAAATGATTGAAATAGGCCGTATTAAATGGGATAAGGTAACATATATATCAACAGAGGTTCACGAATTGCTAAGTAAATCTCATGTAAAAAAAGGGAATATATTATTCAGCAAGATTGGTTCTGCATTAGGTAAAGCTGTTGTCTATGAAAATGAATTTGTGTCAAACAGCAATGCAGCTATCGCAAAAATTGATTTAGATCCTCAAAAAGCTGATAACTATTTCATTTGTTATTTTCTAAACTATGATTTTGCACAATATCAATTTCAAAACATGATTGTTAGTTTATTGCCGAGAATTAACTTAGGTGACATTAATAATCTAATTGTAATGTTGCCTTCAATTGAGGAACAGAAAAAGATTGCCAAAATATTACAATCAATTGATGAGAATATTGCAAAGCAAAATGACCATCTATCCAAACTCTACTCTCTCAAAACCAGCTTAATGCAGGATTTGCTTAGTGGGAGGGTGAGGGTGAAGGTTAAGGATTAACATTATGGCAACAACCGATAAAACACCTCCCCACATCAGGCTTGATGAAAAGAATCATGTGGAAGAGCCTTTCCTGAAACAACTGGAAGGCATGCCCGGATTGCATTGGAAGGTGCTACGCCTTGAAATGGGTAATGGGCAAACGCCACAGGAAACCCAACGGGAAGACTTTACACAGGTGTTGATGAAAAAAGACCTCGAAGAAGCCTTGAAACGCATTAACCCGTGGATGAATGAACAACAGATATTTGAAGCCATGAGTGATTTAACTACACACGAAGGCGATAACCTGTATAAAAACAATCAGCGGGTGTTGGAACTGCTCATCAATGGAACCAAGGTGCAACGCCAGACCAGTGAAGGTTTACGCTATGAGCCTGTTCGTTTCATTGATTTTGAAAAACCAGAGAACAATACTTATGTAGCCGTTTCGCAGTTCAAGATCAGAATCATTGGGACAGACAAACACATTTACCCTGACATTATTTGTTTTCTCAATGGAATCCCTGTTTCGGTCATTGAATGCAAAAGCCCACGAACCAAAGAACCTATTCCCGAAGCCATTGACCAGTTGATGCGGTATTGTGAGCAGCGGGATTATGTAAAAGAGGGTTCAAAACCATTGTTCTATTACAACCAGTTTGTAGTAGCCACCTGCCGTAACAAAGCTAAATTCGGCACTATTACCACCACCATTGAAAAACTTTTTTACCGCTGGACAGATCCTTTTCCATTTACCGTGGAACAACTATCGGAATATTGCAGTCCGCAAAAAACCTACTTCGTAGATGCGGAAGGCAATGATGATGAAGATATTTCATTAGAAATCCGCACTTCACCGAACGACCAGCAGCGTTTGGTGCACGGCATGTTGAAACCAGAAAACTTATTGAGCATCATTCGTACTTTTTCTATCTGGACAACCGATAGTGAAGGCAAAATGATTCGGGTGGTCGGCCGCTATCAGCAATACAGGGCAGTAAAGAAAACTGTTGGCCGACTACTTACCGGAAAAAACCGCTATGAGAGAGGCGGCATCATTTGGCACACGCAAGGATCGGGAAAATCCTTAACCATGGTTTTTCTCATTCGTGAGATGTACCTGCGCCCCATTTTGCAATCATACAAAGTGATATTGCTTACCGATAGAACACAATTAGATGATCAGATAAAAGAAACGGCACAATCGGTTGGTTATACGATAAACGATCCGGACAGTATCACCAAATTAAAATCTGCATTAAAAACCAATACGTCTGAAATTGTATCAGCAATGATTCATAAATTTCAGGAAAGAGATTTTGCAGCTTCATTTCCTGAGCTAAATACCGATGAAAAAATACTGATATTGACTGACGAGGCACACCGTTCTCAATACTCAAAACTTGGGGCAAACCTTGACAGGGCATTACCAAATGCTACACGTATCGCTTTTACGGGTACACCCATTGAAAAAACAGAGAAAACCTTTGGCGATTACATTGACAAGTACACCATGCGTCAGGCCATAAAGGATGGCGCAACGCTTGAAATTGTGTATGAAGGAAGAACCCACGAAGCAGGGGTGGATGATCAAACAGGGGCAGATAAAAAGTTTGACGATGTATTTAAGGACTATAATCTAAACGAGAAGATTGAAATACTGACTTTCGGAACACGAAAAGCCTATTTAGAGGCTCGTGAAACGATACATGAAAAAGCCAAAGATATGCTCAGGCATTATGTAAAGCATGTTTTCCCGAACGGATATAAAGCACAAGTAGTTTCTGTTTCCCAGGAAGCAGCACACCGATATAAACAGGCTTTTCATAGCGCTAAGAAAGAACTTATTGAAGAACTCAAGCAAA